>JAISQZ010000116.1 GCA_031273905.1 Oscillospiraceae bacterium
CAAACCGATACCGCAACCGCCGTAAACGCTATGGTTTAAGAATGTCGTTGATTTGCGGTATAATCAACGCAGAAAACCGAATTTAATTTCCGAGGAAGTCTAATGGCAATTACAATTGCGCTTGCGGGCAATCCCAACAGCGGCAAAACAACCCTGTTCAACGCCCTGACCGGCTCCAATCAGTTCGTCGGCAACTGGCCTGGCGTGACCGTGGAAAAAAAGGAGGGCAGGCTCAAAGGAAACCGGGAGGTGGTGATCATGGATCTTCCCGGCATCTATTCTCTTTCGCCCTATACGCTTGAGGAGGTCGTCTCCCGCAATTACCTGATTGATGAGCGCCCCGATGCCATCCTCAACATCATCGACGGGACGAACCTGGAACGCAACCTTTATTTGACCACACAGCTTACCGAGCTTGGGATCCCGGTGACGGTGGCGGTCAACATGATGGATGTGGTGCGCAAAAACGGCGACAAAATCAATACCGCGCGGCTGGCGAAGGAGCTTGGCTGCACGGTGGTTGAACTTTCCGCGCTCAAAAACGACGGCGTCACGGAAGCGGTCAAGGCAGCCATTGCGGCCGCAGACGGTCGCGCGGCGCTGCCGTCGCACAGCTTTTCCGGCGGGGTGGAACACACCCTGGCGCATATTGAGGAAGCGACGCTGCACGAGCTGCCGGAGGAACAGCAGCGCTGGTACGCCATCAAGCTCTTTGAGCGCGACGCAAAGGTCATCGGCAAGCTGGGCGTTCCTGCGGAAAAGCTGGCGCATATTGAAGGCGACATCCGCCGCTGCGAGGAAGATCTGGGGGATGACAGCGAAAGCATCATCACCGCGGAGCGCTATACTTACATTGATTCCATCATTAAGGACTGTGTGCGGATCAAAAACAAGGGCAAGCTAAGCCCCTCTGATCGAATTGATAAGATCGTGACCAACCGCTGGCTTGCGCTGCCGATTTTTGCGGCGGTGATGTTTTTGATCTATTATGTTTCCGTTACGAGCGTCGGTGCGCTGGTAACCGACTGGATGAACGACGGAGTCTTTGGCGAGGGCTGGAGCTTCTTCGGCTTGGAGGTGCCGGGGATTCCGGTGCTGCTGGGCGGTCTGCTGGAAGCGGTCAACTGCGCCGCCTGGCTGCAAAGCCTGCTGCTCGACGGCATTGTCGCGGGCGTGGGCGCGGTGCTGGGCTTTGTGCCGCAGATGCTCGTGCTCTTCCTCTTCCTCGCCTTTTTGGAAGCCTGCGGCTATATGGCGCGCATCGCCTTCATCATGGATCGGATCTTCCGGCGCTTCGGGCTTTCCGGCAAATCCTTTATCCCGATCCTGATCGGCACCGGCTGCGGCGTGCCGGGCATCATGGCCTCGCGCACGATCGAAAATGAGCGGGACCGCCGCATGACGGTGATGACCACCACCTTCATCCCCTGCGGGGCAAAGCTGCCCATCATCGCCATGATTGCGGGTGCGCTTTTCGGCGGTGCCTGGTGGGTTGCGGGCAGCGCTTATTTTGTGGGCATCGCCGCAATCATCTGCTCCGGCATCCTGCTCAAAAAGACGAAGCTCTTTGCCGGCGACGTTGCGCCCTTTGTGATGGAATTGCCCTCCTACCATCTGCCAACGCCCCTCAATTTGCTGCGCAGTATGTGGGAGCGCGGCTGGTCCTTTATCAAAAAGGCGGGAACCATCATCCTGCTTGCCACCATCTTCGTATGGTTCACCTCCAGCTACGGCTGGACGGAGGGCGGCTTCGGCGCGGTGGAGATGGCAGATAGCCTCCTTGCCAAAATCGGCTCCGGCATCGCCTGGATATTTTCCCCGCTGGGCTGGGGCAACTGGAAGTCCGCCGTGGCGGCGATTACCGGTCTGATCGCAAAAGAAAATGTGGTGGGCACCTTCGGCATCCTCTTTGGCTTTGCGGAAGTTGCGGAAGACGGCGCGGAAATTTGGGGCTTGCTGCCCGCAAGCTTCAGCGGCATTGCCGCCTATTCCTTCCTGGCGTTTAATCTGCTGTGTGCGCCCTGCTTTGCCGCCATTGGCGCGATTCGGCGCGAAATGAACAGCGCGAAGTGGTTCTGGTTCGCCATCGGTTACGAATGCGGCCTTGCGTATGCCGTGTCGCTGTGCATCTATCAGTTTGGGATGCTCTTTGGCGCGGGGGTGTTCGGTCTCGGGACGGTCGCGGCGTTCCTGCTGCTGGCAGGCTTTTTGTTCCTGCTGCTGCGCCCGGCAAAAAAGCTGCCCAAGGCTGTGCGCACCGCGGCAAACGCGTAGGGGCTGTTCCGCACAAGGCTGAAGATAAAGGATCGCGCAAAACAAGCACAAAAAACAAGAAAAACACAAAAGCGGGGCTGTGGCGGCCTCGCTTTTGCGCTTTTCTGTGCAATTCAATCTTATGCCAGCCGCTTCACCAGCCGCAGGTACCACGCCTCCGCCGGCTGCGCCACCACCAGCCGCAGCGCCTCGTCCCAATCCTCGCGCAGCACCGCCTCACGGAAACCCGCGCAGCCGGAAGCATCCGCCTTCGGATGGGTCAGCGCCTGCCGCACCTGCGGCAGCTGCGCGTAACGCAGCAGCTCCGTGCGCAATTGCTCCTGCGTAAACTGCCCTTTTTGGCGGCAAAACACCAGATGCGAAAACAGCTCGTTCTTTAATTCCACAGCGGAATAATACACCGCCTCCTCCCGCTTCGGGAAGTCCGGATGCCGCAGCGCCTCCTGCTGCAGTGCGTGCACCGCAAGGCAATCATCAAAAAAGCAGGGCATAAAGCGGTTTGTGCCGCCGCCCAAGCGGTAACGGTAAAGCCTGTCCTGTAGCAGCGCCATGCGCCGCACCTGCGGCAAAAGCCGCAGGCAGACGGAAAGATCATCATAAAAAAAGCGAACAATCGTGGGATCGTCCAGCGTGGTTCTGATCAGCTCCGTAGCAAAAAGCTTGATGCAGAGCGAACCCGGAAGCCCCGATACGCCAAAGTAGGCGAGGTACCACTCCCGCATGATCTGCCCGTGGTCAAACACGCGCGCGGGCGCATGGTTTTTGTCCGTGCGCCCGGCCAAGGGCAAGCCGCGCGCCATGCGTTTCATGCCAAAACAAACCAAATCCGCGCCGTGGGTCAGCGCGGCCCGCAGGCAAACCTGCAAGGCTTCCGGCTCGAGCGCGTCGTCTGCGTCAAGGAAGGTGATGTAATCCCCCTGCGCCTTTGCGATCCCCGCCTTTCGCGCGTCCACCGCTCCCCTGTTTTCCTGATGCAGCACCACAAAGCGCGGATCCCTCCGGGCATAGGCGTCACACATCGCGCCGCTTCTGTCCGCGGAACCGTCGTCCACCAGGATGCACTGCCAGTCCCCGCAGGTCTGCCGCTGCACGGAGCGCAGCGCCGTGCGCAGCGTCCTTTGCGCGTTATAGACCGGGATGACAATCGAAACCATTCCCGCACTTCCTCCTTTTCGCTTGTTTACGGCGCATCACTGCAGCGTCTGCCGTGCGCTGAGCGCGTCAATGCGCGCAAGGATCTCCGAATAAAACGCGTCCAGCCAAGCGCTGTCCTTGCCGAAGCCTACAATGCTCGCGTGATCCCCCCGCTCGGTGGGCATGATATACCATCTGCCGGGCAAAAGGCGTTCCGGCGCAAGCGCCTGCGTGAACACCTGGCTCGGCTCCGCCCACGGTGACTGCGCGGAAATGGTGTTGACCAGCCCGTCGTTCGCCCGCCAGGCGTCGTCAATGACGATGCCGTCCACCTCGCCCGTAAAATCCGCCATCAAGCCGCCCGTCAGGCGCAGGATCGCGATCATTTCCTTGCCGGGTACGCGCCTGCCGTCCTCCTGCAGCGTTGTGCCATCCACGGCATAGGAAAAATAATAGGTTTCCGGCAGCGTGACCATGCTTTTGTTTAGCTCCCGCGCACCGGGGAGGTGCAGGTCGTAATAGGCGGTGTCCAATTTCTTGGAGGCGTTGATGATATCGCTGACGCTCATCCCCTCAAGGGCAAAGCCCTGCTCCCTGAGTGCGCCCAACACGCCCTGTGCCAGCGCCGTTTCCCCCAGCAGACCAGCGCCCAGCGCAATCAGCGGGTTCGCGTCAATCGCGGCAATCAGGCTCACGCCGTCATGCGGCGCCGCCAGGGTGGTGACGCTGAAAACCCAGCCGCCCCTTCCGCCCAGGAACAGCGGCGAACAGTCCCCCGGCGCGGCGGCTTGCTCCTGCGCGTTGCCCTGCGCCAGCAGCGAAGCCAGCAGCCGGATTGTCGCGCCGCCGAAGCTGTGACCGATCAGATTGACCTTTTTCACACGCCCAAGGGCATCCTCGCCGCCCCAGCCGTCAAACAGCGGGGTCGCGTAGGTTTCGCCGTAACGCTCGTGCCCGCAGGCCGCGCTGTGCGCCGCGCCGTAATCCACCGTGCCGCCCGCCAGCTGGGCGTAAAGCTCGCAGGCGCGATCCCAGGCGCTGCTGAACGGGCTTACGCTGGGTGCGTAGCACGCATAGCCCTTCTCCCGCAGCATCGGCAGCAGCGCACCCGCCGTTGCCCCGAAATAGGGGATGGGCGAACCCGCGTCCTCTCCAAAACCACCCAGCCCATGCACAAAAACATAGGGATAGGTGACCGGCGGCGCCGCTTCCGCCGGCCTTGGCGTGCAGCCCGGAAGGGCAAACAGCGAAAGCCGAAGCGCAAACAACAGGGCGAAGCTCCGGATTGATATGATTTTCATGCGTACCTCAATTCTTTACGGCAAAACGTGAACCTACGGCTGATGAAATAAATCTGCCATTTTGGGATAAGAAGTAAAACATTCGATCGCTGCGCAAGCGACTAAACGCGCGAAGCGACTGCGCGAAGCGACTGCGCGAAGCGACTCGAAGCGCCTTAGTTTTTGCGATCCCTGTAATACTGCGTTTTCGGCTTCGGATGCGGGTTTTCCTCCCACACGCGCTGTGCAACCGGCGCCCAGTGCTGCGCGTAGCGCTCGCATTTGGCGCAGAGCGCGTCCACGGTCTCCGGGGCGGCAAGATCCGTGGAACGCGCGTTCGTCCGCTTGACCATCGTGCGCAGCAGCTCCGGATTTTCCAGCATGGGGCAGGGGCGCAGGTGGTTGTCGTTGAAGGGCTGCCCGTGGTAATAGGCCTGGAACAGCGGGCGCTGCAACGCCTCAAGCAGGCTGTGCCTGCGCAGGTTGCTGTCGGAATAATGGATGAACACGCAAGGCTCCATATCCCCGGCGGAATTGATGTGGAAGTAATTGCGCCCGCCGCCGATGCAGCCGCCCACATATTCGCCGTCGTTCTGGAAATCCATAACAAAAATCGGCTTGCCGGTCTTGCTGTTGCGCGTCCTGCGCAGCCAGTGATAAAGCGCCTCGCGCTGCGGCGGCGTGGGGATCAGCCCCGTCTGCGCGTGCTTGCCCACGGGCATATAATTGAAGAAAAAGGCAAATTTTGCCCCTTTGTCAATGATGTCGTCCAAAAACGCGTCGCTGGTGACTGTGGGCAGGTTTTCGCTGGTGTAGCAAACCGAAATCCCGAACAGGCAACGTTCCTTGCGCAGCAGCTCAATCGCCCGCACGGAGCAGGCGTAGCTCCCCTCCCCGCGCCGCGCGTCGTTGCTTTGCGCAAAGCCCTCCAGGCTGATGGCAAACACCACGTTGCCCAGCTTCTTTGTTTCGGCGCAAAGCGCCTGGTCAATCAGCGTCGCGTTGGTATAAATCAAAAAGGTGCTTTCGCGGTGCGCCCTCGCCAGGCGCAGAATATCCTTTTTGCGGATCAGCGGCTCCCCGCCTGTGAGCATATAAACGCGCGTACCCAGCTTCGCCCCCTGCCTGACGATGGAATCCATCTCGCCATAGCTTAGGTTTTCGTGCTTTTGGTATTCCCCCGACCAGCAGCCCTTGCAGTGCTTGTTGCAGGCGCTCGTCGGGTCAAAAAGAATCTGAAAGGGAATATTGCAGCGGTATTTTTCGCGGTTTTTGCGCACCAGGCGCGTGCCGTTGGCAATCCCCAGCCCCAGCGAAAGCAGCAGCCTACGCAGCGCCGTGCGATCCGTCTCCTCCAGGATGCCCGTGGCAAGCTTCGTCCACACATTGTCGGGATCCGCTGCACCCACGCGGAATTTTTCCAGCGTCCGCGCCGGGAAAGCGCCGCCGGAAAAGCGCTCCACCAACGTCACCAGCTTCACCAGGTTTTCCCCCGGCTTTTTTTTGATATACCAAAGCAGGGGGCGCAACACCAGGGAAGCACCCGCCCGCTGCACGCATTCGCGCAGTGTCATAGCTTGTTCTCCTTTTTTTTCTATACGCTTCTTCGGAACGTTGTGCGCCGGTTCTTGCCCTTGCGTTCCCCCTAAATGCGCTCTTTTCCGCCCATGTAGCTCCGCAGCGCGGGGGGGATGCGCACGCTGCCGTCGGCCTGCAAATTATTCTCCAAAAAGGCAATCAGCATCCGCGGGGGCGCGGCGACGGTATTGTTGAGCGTGTGCGCAAAATAGTTCCCGTTTTCCCCCTTGATCCGGATCCCCAGGCGCCGCGCCTGCGCGTCACCCAGGTTGGAACAGCTTCCCACCTCAAAATATTTCCGCTGCCGGGGCGACCAGGCCTCCACGTCGATGCTCTTCACCTTCAGATCCGCCAGATCGCCGGAACAGCACTCCAGCGTCCGCACCGGGATTTCCAGTGCGCGGAACAGCTCCACGGTGTAAGCGTACATCCTGTGGAACCAATCCATGCTCTCCTCCGGCGCACAGATCACCACCATCTCCTGCTTTTCAAACTGATGGATGCGATAAACGCCGCGCTCCTCCAGCCCGTGTGCGCCCACCTCCTTGCGGAAGCAGGGGGAATAGCTGGTCATGCGCTGCGGCAGCTGCTCCGGGCGGAGTATCGTATCGATGTAGCGCCCGATCATGGAATGCTCGCTGGTGCCGATCAGATAAAGATCCTCCCCCTCGATCTTGTACATCATGGTCTCCATCTCGGCAAAGCTCATCACCCCGGCCGCCACGCCGCCGCGAATCATAAAGGGCGGGATGCAGTAGGTGAAGCCCTTATCGATCATAAAATCCCGCGCGAAGCTGAGCACCGCGGAATGCAGGCGGGCAATATCCCCGGTCAGGTAATAAAAACCGCTGCCGCTGATTCTGCGCGCGCTGTCCAGATCCAGCCCGTCACGCGCTTCCATCAGCGCGGCATGGTACGGTATCTCAAAGTCCGGCGCCGCCGCTGCGCCGAAGCGTTCGATTTCCACGTTTTCGCTGTCATCCCTGCCAAGCGGCACCGAAGGGTCAATGATGTTCGGCAACGCCATCATCCGCGTGTTGATTTCGGCAAAAAGCTCCTTCTCCCGCGCGGCAAGCCCCTCCAGCGCGGCGCCTAGCTGCGTTTGCTCCTGCTTCTTCGCCTGCGCCTCCTCTTTTTTGCCCTGCGCCATCAGTGCGCCGATCTGCTTGCTGCCCGCGTTGCGCCGGGCGCGCAGACCCTCCGCCTCCGCCAGCGCCTCCCGGTATTGCGCGTCCAGCGCCAGCACCTCGTCCACCAGGGGAAGCTTTTCCTCCTGGAATTTCCTTCGCAGGTTTTCGCGCACCTGCTCCGGCTTTGTCCGCACAAGCTTGATGTCCAACATAAAAATCTACCCTTCCCGTGTTATCATTTCCAATTGCTTCCCCGCCTATGCTATGCCGAAGCCCCCGCAGCCCTCTGCCCCGGCGTTATTCCTCCAGCGCCGAAAGCGCGTGCGCAAGCCGCGCCAAATCTTCCCGTTCAAAAAAATCAATCACCAGCCGCCCGGCTTCCTCCCGGCCGCTGGTCTGCACCTTGATCTTGCGCCCCAGGCTCTGCGCCAAGCTCAACTCCACCTCGTCAAAAAAGGAGGCTCTGCGCTCCTTGGGCATCGTTTGCTCCCCGCCGTTTTCCTCCTCCGCATTGCGGCGCTTCACGAGCTTTTCCGTTTCACGGACGCTCAAATCCTTTTCCAGCACCTCGTTTGCCGCAGGGACAATCTCAGCGACGGAAACCAAGCCCAAAAGCGCACGGGCGTGTCCGCCGGAAAGCCTGCCCCCGCGCAGCAGCGCGTGCAGCTCCTCCGGCAAGCGCAACAGGCGCAGGGCGTTTGCCACCACCGGGCGGGATTTCCCCACCCGCCTTGCGGCCTCCTCCTGCGTCAGCCCGAACGTCTCCATCAGCCGCTGGTAGCCCTGGGCCTCCTCCATGGGATTCAAATCCTCGCGCTGCAAGTTTTCAATCAGGGCCGCCGCCATGGCTTCCTCATCGCTCAATTCCTTCACCACAGCCGGGATTTCCGCCAAGCCCGCAAGCCGCGCCGCGCGCCAGCGCCGCTCCCCCGCAATGATCTGATACGTGCCGCCGGGCAGCGGGCGCACCAAGATCGGTTGCAGCACGCCGTGCTCGGCAATACTTTGGCTCAGCGCCGTCAGCGCCTCCTCCTCAAAGTCCCGCCGCGGCTGCTCCCGGTTTGGCTCCACATCCATCAGGCGCAGCCGTACCGCACTCGCGGCGCTTTGCTCCTCCAGACCGTTGTCCTCAAACAAAGAATCCAGCCCGCGCCCCAATCCGCCTTTTTTTGCCGCCATTCACTTCTCCCTCTCCCACATTCTTTCCGCCGCCGCCGCCGCCTGCGGCGGGGCTAGTCGCTTCGCGCTCCTGTTTCATTCTGTGCGCGAAGCGATTTGTTTCACGCCGCCTGCGGCGGGGCTAGTCGTTTCACGCTCCTGTTTCAATCTGTGCGCGAAGCGCGTTTGTTTCATTCTGTGCGCGAAGCGCGTTTGTTTCATTCTGTGCGCGAAGCGCGTTTGTTTCATTCTGTGCGCGAAGCGACTGCGTTGTTGTTTGCCATAAATTCATTCGCCAACTCCTGATAAGATTGCGTTCCCCGGGAAAATCGGTCGTAATACATCACCGGCTGCCCGAAGCTTGGCGCCTCCGAAAGGCGCACATTGCGCGGGATCACCGTGGAATACACCCTGCGCGGGAAAAAGCGCTTCACCTCGTCCACCACCGCCTGCGTCAAATTCAGCCGTCCGTCATACATCGTCAGGATCACGCCCTCAATGTCAATCAGCGGGTTATAAAGGCGCTTTACCTGCCGCACGCTGTTCATCAGTTGGGATAAGCCCTCCAGCGCAAAATATTCGCACTGGATCGGCACCATCACGGTATCCGCCGCGCAAAGCGCGTTGATGGTGATCAGCCCCAGCGCCGGCGGGCAATCCATGAAGATGAAATCATAGTCCTCCCGGATCAGCGAAAGCGCCGTTTTCAGCCGACTTTCCCGCTGCGGCAGCTCCACCAGCTCCAGCTCCGCCCCGGCAAGGTTCATGCTCGAGGGCATCACCCAAACGTTCGCAAAGGCTGTGGCCAGAATGGTTTGCGCGGCCTGCGCATTGCCGGTGATCACCTCATAGGAGGAGGCCACCAGCTTTTTTTTGTTGATGCCAAGCCCCGTGGTCGCGTTGCCCTGAGGATCAATATCCGCCAGCAGCACCCGGTAACCCGCCGCGCCCACCGCAGCCGCCAAATTGACGGCGGTCGTGGTTTTGCCCACCCCGCCTTTTTGATTCACAATCGCAACCGTCTTTCCCATTCCGATAACATCCTTTCCTGCCGCCGCGCAATACAACTTTTTTTATTATAACATGTATAACATGATTACAATCTACAAACCGAAAACGTTTCAATCGCTCCGCAGGAGCTATTATAACATGATTATAATCAACAAACCAAAAACGTTTCAATAGCTCCGCAGGAGCTATTATAACATGATTACAATCACCAAACCAAAAACGTTTCAATAGTTCCGTAGGAACTATTATAACACCCTTCGTCAAAAAGCGCAAGGATTAATTGCCATTTTTGCCGTCTGCGTCGCCGCCTGCGGCGGGGCAACTCGCTTCGCGCCGCCTGCGGCGGGGCTAGTCGCTTCGCGCGTTCATATTGTTTCACGTGAAACAATGCGCTTCGCGCTCCTATTTTAATCTGTGCGCGAAGCGATTGGGACATAGGCGAAGCGGACGGACAAAAATAATTGCCCGCCCGCTTGCCGAATGTGGGGTGTGAAAGAGAAAGAAGAAGGTGAGTTCAGCCGACAAGCGGCGCAGGGTGAAATCGCTTCAGTCGCTTCGCGCCGCCTGCGACAGGGCAACTCGCTTCGCGCGTTCATATTGTTTCACGTGAAACAACTCGCTTCGCGCACAGACTGGACTAGGAGCGCGAAGCGCCTGCCCCGCCGCAGGCGGCGGCGGCGGGGGTTTTGGGGATACGCACCGTGAATTCCATGTAATCCTCCGTTTCCAGCTTGCTGGATTCCGCCGGAATTCCGGAACTCCGCATGGTTTCCACGGCGTGATTGATGGTGTTGAGGAAAATGCGCACGTCGCGCACCAGGCGCACGGTCACCGCGCGTCTGCCGGGTTTTGCGGCGAGCAGCGTTTCAATGAGCCGATCCGTTGCGGCAACGTTCAGTTCCCGCGCAATGATCGTTTGCAGGGCGCTGCGCTGCTGCGCCTCGTTTTCCAAGCGGAGCAACGCACGCGCGTGCCGCTCTGTCAGGCCAGCCGCCAGGATTTGTCCGCGCAGCTCCTGCGGCAAACGCAGTAGGCGCAGCTTGTTTGAAAGCGTCGAGCTTGCTTTTCCCAGGCTGTGCGCCAACTGCTCTTGCGGGAACCCGTAACAATCCATCAGGTGCTGCATTGCCTGTGCTTCCTCAAAAAAGCCCAGATCTTCCCGCTGAAGATTTTCCACCAGCGCCAGCACCGCCGAACGCGCGTCGTCCGCCGTGCTGGAGATGCAGGGGACATACGGCAGACCGGCCAGCCTTGCCGCACGCAGCCGCCGTTCCCCCGCAATCAGCTCATAGCCGCCGCCGGAAAGCGGGCGTACCGTCAGGGGCTGCAAAATACCGTTTTGGCGGATGCTTTCCGCCAGCCCTGCAAGCTCCTTTTCGTCAAAGCGCCGCCGCGGCTGGTTCGGGTTGGGGAATATTTCCTCCGGTTTGATCGACAAAACCACAGCGCCGCGCTGACCGCGTTTTCCTTGTCCCAGCATTTTTTCTGCCCTCCCCCTCAATTCGCTTCGCGCCGCCTGCGGCGGGGCTAGTCGCTTCGCGCGTTCATATTGTTTCACGTGAAACAATGCGCTTCGCGCTCTTATTCAATTCTGTGCGTGAAGCGGCTCGCTTCGCGCCGCCTGCGGCGGGGCAACTCGCTTCGCGCCGCCTGCGGCGGGGCTAGTCGCTTCGCGCGTTCATATTGTTTCACGTGAAACAATGCGCTTCGCGCTCTTATTCAATTCTGTGCGTGAAGCGACTGCGCTCCTATTTTAGTCTGTGCGTGAAACGGCTCGCTTCGCGCACAGACTAGAGTAGGAGCGCGAAGCGACTAG
>JAISQZ010000123.1 GCA_031273905.1 Oscillospiraceae bacterium
TTCCCGACCGTTTTCGTCCTTTATCGCAAATTTGCCTGTGGTAAACCGCCCGACTGAGGTAATACGTTGCTGACCGTCCAGTATTTCAAAATGCTCATTGTCAATGTCGTTAAAATATATCAATCCCAGTGGATAGCCTTTCAAGAGCGAGTCGATAACAGCGACATCTTTTTTTCCGTCGGCGTAAATATAATTGCGCTGATATTCCGGCTGAATAGTCAACTTGCCCGATAGCCCGAACAAGCCTTTCCCCTCAAGTTCATTATACACGAAGCCATCAACAATCTCACGGACAGTGTATGTTTTCAGCGTAGTGTTCATTGTGCCGCCACCTTTCTTTGAATCAAAACGCGCGCATAAACTTGCGTAAAGTATTCTCCGTCAACAATATAATACGTTTGCCCAATTAGCGGCTCATCAAGTTTCAAAACTGCACCGTCGTTTAATTTTGAAACGGTACTTGATTTTCCAGTACCGCTCACTTGCATTTGTTCGGGATATATCTTGTTAGCCGTGCCAAACCAAGTTTTTGTTATCCCTTTAATCTCAAACTGCTCCGGGCAATATTTGTCCAGAAAACTGATAGGAACGCCCATAATGCCGTCATAATCAGATGGAATTGCGTCCGTGAACGATACTTCAATGGCGTCATAGTTGTCATATACATCATAGGCGGTTTTCCCTTTGATCTCTTTATGCTTGCTGAATTTCAGATTGTCCGCCATTGTCATAAGCGGGAGAGGATGATGCCGTCGCCCGTGATTGATGTTAGTGAACCACCGCACTCCTTTAACTCTGATGAAAGGTCTGCCATCCGAATCATACCCGCAGCCGGCAGCTTCAAGCGGATAGCCTTGTGGTACATTAAATTTGCGGTCACCACTTGAAATTGAAGGTCCGAGCCACATTTTGTTGCTCATAATAAGCGGAAAAACTTCCTTGTATGTTATGGCGTTCATATTGCCGATAATCAAAAACTGCTTGTCAGCTTCCACAACCCACGCAAGGAACTCTCGGAACAGCGAAAACGGCGGATTAGTTACGATAATATCAGCCTCGTCACGAAGCTCTTTGACTTCATCACTGCGAAAATCTCCGCCGCCCTCAAGATAATCCCACTTCAAATCCTCTATATTAATAACGCCGTCACGGTTCATATCCTCACTATCCAATATGAAAATCTTACCGTGAGTACGTGTTTTGTCTGCGTCGAATTTAGGATCGTTTTGCTCAAACAGTGTAATCTGGTAGCCTTCTTTATAGTTCTTGCTTTCAACGGCATAGCTCGTGGAAATCAGTTTTTTCAGCCCGTATTCGTGAAAATGCAGAGCGAAAAACTTGGTGAAGTTGCTCCATTCGGGGTCATCACAAGGACAAAGTAGTGTTTTGCCGAGAAAAACATCGGGGTCAAATTCAAGGTACGCCGAAACCTCACGCTCAATGTCCGCCCATTGCGTATAGAACTCATCATTTTTCGCTTTGTTTGCTTGGGTTAAATTGCTGTTTGCCATTGTGATCAACTCCTACCGGCTGTTTTTTAGTGTTCGCTACGGTCAACTTCCATTATGTCTGCGAAGCCAGTCAAGTACAGGCTGTTTGTCGGACAACTCGCCTAACAATTCTGTTTGCGTTCGATAGCGAACGGCGGGGTTATTCTCCTCTAACAGCCAATCAACTATGTTTTGGCTGAATGTAGTTGTGGGTTTGCTCATAGAATCGTCCTCATAATTTTTGCAATCTCGCTTTTCGCGCCTGTGATTGCGCGGATAGCGGTTTGCTGTGTATTACTTATAGTGATTTCAATTATTTATACACTATTTCCCACGGCTCATCATCATTCCACGAACCAAAGGCCTCACTATATAAATTATCCAAAAACATAGGCAGGTACTTGTCAAAATCGTTTGTAGAGGGTTGTTTTTTCAACGTTTCAATATCACACCAAAGGATTTTAGGTTGCTAATTATTAACCCGGTTTCCTCTTTTATTTCTCGAATAGCGCAATCGACAAAGCTTTCACCGTCCTCGACGTGCCCACCGGGAAAAGAAAGACCTTTCCAACTCTTAATTCTGTCTTGAACCAGTACCGCTCCTGTGGACAAATCCTGTATCATTACCATTGTCGTAAGCTCAATTTTATTCATTTTCGCCTCTCCTGTGTTTTGCCACAAGCCGCCGCACCATTTCATCGGCGGTCACTTCGCCGCGCAACACGACCCGCAACCGCTCCTTGTCCTCGTCGGTAAGCGGCATACCCTCGATAGACATTGTGCCGTTGACTTCACCGATTAAGCGTTCAATATCGCGCGTCACAGCGCCCGGATTGGAATGTTGTTTCGCCGCTTTCGTCCGACCGTCCGGCGGTTTCGGCGTTCCTTTCGGGATAACCCACATATCGTTACCAAGCCGCTCCGCGCCGCTAACACGCCCGTTATCGCATAGCACCTGAACGCGCCGCTGCGAAATCCCCCAAAGCTCGGCGGCTTCTTTTGCAGTCATTAAATCCATTATGAAACCTCACTTTCACACGGTTATAATCTTATTATACATCTAACTCGCGAATAATGCAAGCGTTATTTTGAGATTCCCGAAAAAATATTTTCCCGATTATCTGAAATACCCTTAGTTGTGCGAATTTTGGAAGAGTTTCTTGCGAAAACCAGAGGGTACTATATTTTTATTGCGGGATAGTATAAAATCCCTGCGCCGTCATCGCGTTGGCGATCCGCTGAAAAACCGGCCCGCAGTCCGAAGCGCCGGAGCTGCCGTTCTGCCGGAATACTGTGATCACATAGCGCGGGTTTTCCGCCGGGAAGAAACCGGAAAATCCGGTTTGCAGAATCTCGCTGCCGTTAGCGTCAAAGGCGCCGCTTTGCGCGGTGGCGGTTTTGCCGCCTGCGGAACCGGTTTCCGGCTTTGCGCTGCGTCCGCTGCCGTGTTCCACGGTGGAAACCATCATGCGACGCAGAATTTCCGCCGTTTCCGGCGCAACCACCTGTCGCGTCTCCGTATCCTGTATCCATGCGCTTTCGCGCCCTGCGGCGTCCACTGTCGCCTGCACCAGGCGTGGCTGGTGATAAACCCCGCCATTTGCAAGGCAAGCGGTCGCCGCCGCCATTTGCAGCGGGGTGCACAGCAGCGTCCCTTGCCCAAAGGAGAAATTGGCGCACTCCGCCGGAACGCCAAGGGATTCAAGCGCCGGCACATTTCCTTTGGCACTGAGCAGACCCGGCGCCAGCTCCGTTTGCTGCCCAAAGCCGAAGAGCGCAACCAGATCAAGCACCGGTTGCAGTTCCAGGCGCTGCGCCATCTGAACGAAATAGAGATTGCACGACTGTTCCAGCGCCTGCCCCATGTTGAGCAAACCGTGTCCTCCCTCCTTATTGCAGTGAAATAGTTGCCCGTTGACATTCATCTCGCCCGCGCAGAGATAGCACTGCCCCTCCGGGATATTTTGCTCCAGCGCTGCGGCGGCAAGGAAACACTTGAAGGTGGAACCGACCGGGAAGGCGCACAGCGCACGGTTGAGGAAGGGTTCCATGGGATCATGCAGGCTTGCGGCAACATCCTTCGGATCAAAACGCGGTTCGCTTGCCATAGCAAGAATCTCGCCGCTTTTGGCATCCAAAACAACCACAGCGCCCTGCGCCACGCGGTGCAGCGCCATGGCTTCCTCCGCAATTTTTTGTATGTCTGCGTCCAGCGTCAGCTTGATCCCCGCAGCGGAGCAATAGTTTTTGCGCAGCACCTCCGGTCGTGCGCCCGCAAGGGATCTGCCCAGCGCGTCCGAGGCAATGCGCACCGCCGCTTCGCCGGCGTTTTGGGCAAGCAGGTTGTCAAAGCTTTTTTCCAGTCCGCTGATCCCCTGCCCGCTGCCCTCAAGGTAACCGATCAGATGCGGGGCAAGCTGTTCTTCGCCGTAGCGCGGAAACACCTCCATCAGGGTGATATCCGGGCAGGCCGGCGGCGCTTCATCTACCGGCAGCGCCAGCAGCCCGCCCTTTTCCATGCGTTCCTGCGCCGCTTGCAAGCGCCCGGCGCCAAGCACAACTGCAAGCGCTTGCAAAGCGGCGGGCGTCGGTTTCGCGGCGGCATATTGCTTGGACTCAACGTGCACCAACCGCCGTCCATTGCGGTCATAAATCGCACCGCGGCTTTCATCCACAGTGACGCGCATTCCCCCGCCGGGATGCTCCGCCACGGCGCTCATCGGAATCCGAAGGATCCGCAGCCCCAGCGCACCGATGAAAAGCACCAGCAGGAAAAAAGTGATTCCCATGCGTTTTGCCATAACAAACTCCCCTCCGCGCATAGCTTGCCCAGAGGGGGATTCATTTAATCACCGTGTCCTATTGCGCCAAGCCCTCAATCACCAGCTTGGTCGTTACCTTGTCATGCTCCGTTTTGGTTTTGGAAAGATAAATTTTGCCGTTCTTATCGTGCTGAAAATAATAATATGGGCTTTGTCGCTTTGGATTGAGCGCCGCTTCAATGGCGCTTAGCCCAGGGTTGCAGATCGGTCCTGCAGGCAGACCGAGGCATTCATAGGTATTGTAGATGCTGTAATAATACTGCGCGGAGGCGCGATCCATCTGTGTGGCGATGTTGTTTGTCACATAGTCCCGCGTGGAATCGCATTCCAGCTTGGGGTAAGCGGCGCTGTTGTTAAGGCGGTTGTGCAGCACGGCGGAAACGTCCTTCATCTGCTCCGCGCTTGCCGCCTCCTTTTGAATGATGGAAGCTAGGGTAATCACCTGGTCAGTGGTCATGCCAAGCTCCTTGGCGCGGGTGGCGTATTCCTCCGTCCATTTGGCGTTGAAGTTATCAAAGAAGCGGCGCAGGGCGCTGCTGGCATTTTCGTTGACATAAAATTCATAGGTATCCGGAAACAGGTAGCCCTCATAGCGGTAATAGCGCCCCTGCGGATTGATGACGGTGAGGAAGGGGTAATCAAAGTTGGTGGAAAGCAGCGTGTTTTCTAGCACGTCGCTGCGCGTTACACGGTAACGCCCGATTTTTTCGACCACCTGCTTGACTGTGTAACCCTCCGGGAAAAGCAGGCTTGCGGTTTCGGTGCTTTTGGGCTGGGATTTGAAAGCGTTGAGCAGCTCCTCGAGCCCCATATCCTTGCTCACCACATATTCCCCGCCCAGGTATACCGGCGGCGCGGGTTTTTCTTTGAGGTTTCTGTATTTCATCCAAACTGTGAAGTCCGAATATAGCTTGCACAGATATTTCTGCGTGATCAGCCCGTTCTTGTCAAGGATATCAATCACTTGATCCGTGGTCAGATCATCCTGCAAATGCAGGCTCACGTCCTCCGCTTCCTTGCCAAGAGCGAAAATATCGCGCAGACCGGTAATGCCCGCATAGCAGATCGCGCCCGTGAGCGCCAGCGAAAGCGTTAATACCAGTATCAGTACCGAATTGCTGCGGCGCTGCTTCCTCTTTTTCTTTTTGCGCTTGGCCGCAGAGGAAGCGGCGGACGGCGCGGCGGGCGTTTGTGCACGGCTCGGCGGGTTAGCGAAATAAACCTCACCCTTCGGGCGCGGCGGCGCCGCTTCCATCAGGGAAGCCATATCGGAGGAAAGCTCCATCGTGTCAAAACTGACATCCAGCTGAAAGGGCTGTTTTTCCCCGTTTCTGTTTTGCTCATCCATTCGCTAACTCCCTCTTTTTGTCAATGTCTGTGCTTGCCCTGTAGCATTGCCCGTCTGATGCAAACGCGCTGTTGTCAGCACCGCGCCGACTCCAACGTCATGACATCCGCGCGGCAGCTCCGGCAACAGAAAGAAATCATGGCAAAGTCCCAGCGAATTGCCGGAAAAACGCAGAAGAAAACGGTCATAATAGCCCTTGCCGTAGCCTAGGCGAAAGCCTTGGCGGTCAAACGCAAGCCCTGGCACAAGGCACAAGCCTGCGGCATCCGGGGGCAAGCGGCGGCAGGTGTCAGGATCCGGCTCCGGTATGCGGTGCTCCCCCACAGGCAGATCCTCCAGACCTTCCACCAAAAAGAACTCCATTTCGCGGCTGCCGGGCACACAGCGCGGCAACGCCAGCCGCTTGCCGCGGCGCAGAGCCTCCAGCAGCGCGGGGCGGATATCCGCCTCAGAACCGATCGGATAATAGCCCAGCACCAGCGCGGCTTCCCGGAACTGCCAAAGCTGGCAAAGCCTTTCATTGAGCTTCTTATCCAAAGCCTGCCTTTGCTGCGGCTCCACGGCGCTGCGCTGCCGCAGGAGCGCACGGCGCAGCAGTGCCTTTTCCTCACTGATACAGCGGCTCATGGGCATTGGATAGCGGCGGCAACCGCCTCCGCTTTTTCCGGAGAAGAGAGGTATGTCGCCAGCGCCAGACCGAAGGCAATTGCCGTCCCCGCCCCACGCGAGGTAACCCGGTTGCCATCCCGCACCACAGGCGCATTACAAAACCGCGCAGCCCGGAGTTCTTCCTCAAAGCCCGGAAAACAGGTCGCCTTGCAACCTTGGAGCAGCCCCGCACGCCCCAGGATGGCGGGCGCGGCACAGATCGCCGCCAAAAGCCCACCCTGCGCGGCGGTCTGCCGCAGCGCCTCCTGCACTGCCGGTGATGCCGCCAAGGCTTCCCAGCCGGGACCGCCGGGCAAAATCACACCCGTAAAGGGCTTTGAAAAATCCAGATCGCTCTCTGTAATATCGCAGGTGATGGCAACGCCGTGGGAACCGACAACCGTTTTGCCGCCGATGCCAACGCTTTGCACCGCAATGCCCGCGCGGCGCAAAATATCCAGCGGCGCAATTGCCTCGAGTTCCTCTGAGCCGTTTGTCAGAAACAGATAGAGCAAGCGGACAGCACTCCTTCCGAATATTGATGTTGTTGACAAAAGCGCCTCTTGTTCAGGAGGAACCTGACAGCAGCCGCTTCACGCAGGAACGGATCCGCGCGTGAAGCTCCTCCGGGGAATCGATCGCGCCGTTTGCCGCGCAGTCGATTTTTTGCCAGCCCATTGCGTCAACCGCCGCCAAAGCGGTTTCCCGGCAGGCAAGCAGATATGCAAAATCCGTTTCATGGAGATCCCGGCGGCTTTCATCGCCCTCATAACGCTTGGAAAGCAGGCGGCGCGAAAGCTCCGGCGGCATGTCCAAATAAAGCACCAAATCCGGCTTTGGAACGCCGAGCTTGGCGTACTCAAAATCCTCCAGCCACGAAAAATAGCTCTCCCAGGCGGCTTTTGGTAATTTGGTGGCCTGATGGTAGGCGTTGGAGCCGGTATAACGATCCGCCAGGATAATCCGCCCGGCGCGATAGGAGGTCTCCCACAGGCTGCGAAAGCCTGCATAGCGATCCACGGCATAAAACGCGGCGGCGGCATAGGCGTTGACGTCGCCGGGCTTTTCCCCGAAACGACCCGCAAGGTATTGCCTCACCAGGACGCTGGATTCCTCCTCATAATGCGGCAGCTTGATCGCGAGGGGAGCATAACCCTGCCCGCGCAGCCACGCCTCCAAAAGCCTTAACTGCGTGCTTTTGCCGCTGCCGTCAAGCCCCTCCAGCACAATGAGCAATCAAGCCCCCTCCTTTTGCGCGATCAAAATCACCTTTATTATACCCGAAATGTGCGCATCTGTAAACTGTTTTTTTCTGCGGGAATGACCGCACAGCCCGCCTTACGCAGCGCAAACCGCCGGAGACTTTAGCTTCCGGCGGTTTGTGGGCTTTCCTTGGTCAATGCGGTTACGCTTCCTTTGCCACGACCTGGCGACCGTTGTACTTGCCGCATTCCGGGCAAAGACGGTGCGTGCGCTTAAACGCGCCGCAGCTGCCGCATTTTTCGATCGCGGGCAGTTCCAGCTTCCAGACGCTGGAACGGCGCTTATCGCGCCTTGCGTGCGAAACTCTCCTTTTGGGGACTGCCATTGGGAACACCACCTTCCAGATATGAGATATGAGATGTTAAACGTCTGAGACGGGGGGCAAAGCCTCCCCTGCAAGTAATTGCCGCAGCGTCTGCGGGCGCTGACCGTCCGGCTGATTGCGGCAGGCGCAGATCCCCTCGTTGCGGTTTTGCCCGCACTGGGGGCAGACGCCCCTGCAATCCTCCCGGCAAAGGAACCTCTGCGGCATGGCAAGCACAATATCCTCCCACACCAGCGCGTCCGGCGAATAGCGAAACTGTTCCACCAGAACCAGCGCATCGCTTTCCTCGCTTGCGCGGCTGCGCACGAGCGTGTGCTCCAGCGCAACCGTAAGGGGTAGGCGGAAGGGCGCTGCGCAGCGGGCGCACTGCACCGCAAGCAGCAGGGAAGCGCTGCCCTCCAAGGTGACGATGCCCGCACGGTTTTTCACGAGACCGTTTATCTTTGGCCGCGCGGCGAAGGGGAAGCCCCCGCCCTCCTCCGCTTCCGAGGGCTGCTCCGGCAGCTCATACGAAAACGGCAACGAAAGCCCCGGGGTGTTCAATACCGGTTCCAGTTCCAAGAACATGCGCTGCTCCTGTCCGTCCATTTGTCACGCAAAAGGTATTATACCTGTTTCTGCGCACTTTGTCAATGAAAAAAACTTTTTTGGCACTGCTTCCGCATTTACTTTTTTTAAAAAAAGAAGCAGAAAAAGCTGGTAAAACATATAAGAATATGCTATAATATATGCATGAATAAGAACATGAAAAAGTTGATTTCTGCGACAAAATCTGTTC
>JAISQZ010000188.1 GCA_031273905.1 Oscillospiraceae bacterium
GGCAGCATGGTGGTGGATATCGGCGGCGGCACCTCCGAGGTGGCGGTGATTTCGCTGGGCGACGTGGTCACCTCCTGTTCCGCGCGCGTGGCGGGGGATAACTGCGACGAATCCATCATCGCCTTCGTGAAGAAGAAATACAATCTGCTCATTGGCGAACGCACTGCGGAGGACATCAAAATCCAGATCGGTTCCGCATACCCTTATGAGGACGAGGGCAAAATGACGATCAAGGGGCGCAACCTGATGGACGGGCTGCCCAAGCATGTGGAGGTGACCAGCGAGGAAATCCGCGAGGCGCTGGCGGATCCGGTCAACCAGATCCTTGACGCGATCCGCGCGACACTGGAAAAAACGCCGCCGGAGCTTGCGGCGGACGTCATTGACCACGGCATCATGCTCACCGGCGGCGGTGCGCTGCTGCGCGGGCTGGATCGCCTGATTTCCGCCGAGACGAAAATCCCGGTGCATGTGGCGGAAAAGCCTTTGGACTGCGTGGTGGACGGCACGGGCATTTGCCTGGAAAACAGCCGCTTTTATCCCAGCAGTGAAGATGAATGAGGCGAAGCGGCCTGTGCTCACAGGCGCGAAAGACTAGGGGCAAAGGAACCAGATGAGGAGATTTTTCAAAACTGCCGCGTTCAGGGTCTTTGCGGTTGTGCTTGCGATGCTGACGGCAGGCTCCCTGCTTTCCGTGGCGCTGCGGGGGGGCAGCTCCCCCTTGGTCTCTGCATTGGGATTGGTGGTCAGCCCCTTGCAGGGGCTTTGTGCTTTTGCGGCAAATGCGACGCAGGATTTTTTCGCGCGGTTTCGTTCCTCCGCCGTGCTGCAAACGCAGCTGGAGGAAAAGGAGCTGGAGCTGGATTTTCTGCGTGAGCGGCTTGTGGAATACGACAAGGCAAAACAAAAGCTGGAGCTTTACGAGGAGTTCCTGGAGCTTAAGCAGGAAAACCCCAGCTTCCGCTTTGCCGAGGCCACCGTTATCGGCAGGGACGCAGCGGGGCTATTCGGCAGCCTGACGCTTGACAAGGGCAGCGCCGCCGGAATCCAGGTGAACGACCCGGTGCTCAAGGGGAAAAATCTGGTGGGGCTGGTGACAAAGACCGATCTGCTCAGCTGCACGGTGCAAACCATTTTGCAGCCCTCCGTCAACGTGGGCGTCTATGAAACCATGAGCGGCGAAATCGGTGTGGCAAACACAACGGTGGCGCTTTCGCAGCAGGGGCTGTGCCAGATTGCGCAGCTGGAGCGCGGCACCGCGGTTGCGGCGGGCGGGCTGATCTGCACCTCCGGGCTTGGCGGCGTCTTTCCGCGCGATTTGATCCTCGGCACCGTGACGGAGGTGCTCGGCGGCAGCCAAAGCCTTTCCGCAACGGCGCTGTTCCGCCCGGCGGTGGATTTCCCCTCCCTGCGCGACGTGTTTGTGCTGACGGATCACCAGGGGCTATCCGCGCAAGACTGATAGTAGTATGCATTCACGCCCTTTCGGCGGAGTTCGCGCCGGGCCTTGTCAAATTTTCTTGCAATACGCCAATATGGCATCAAAAAAATGTCGCGCTTGACACAAAACCCGCTCAAAAGCAGAGCGCTTCGGGCAGTGTCGGCACGCCCTGGGAGCGAAGACACCATGCCGATTGGGAAACAAAAGCGAAAACAATATCTGCGCCGGGTGCTGCTGACGCTGCTGGTGCTGCTGACCGCCATGGCGCAAAATGTGCCGTGGCTGCCTGCCATCTTCGGGCTGCGGGCACTGCCGCTGCTGCCGCTGACGGTCGCCATCGCCATTTTGGAGCAGGAAATCCCCGCCGTTTTGTTTGCGGCGCTGGGTGGGCTGAGCTGGGATCTGGCGGCGGACAGCCACGGGCTGCACGCGCTTTTCCTCACGGCGACGGGCTTTTTGTGCGCAATGCTGCTGCGTTACCTGCTCAACCGCAATTGGCAGACGGTCGCCCTGCTTTCCGCCGCAGTGAGCGCGGGCTATCTTTTTTTGCGCTGGGCGCTGGAATTTGCCTTCCCGGGGCGGGATTTGGCGATGGCGGTTTTGCTGCGCAGCGTACTGCCGAGCGCCGCTTACACAATGCTTTTTTGTCCGTTTTTTTATCTTCTGGTGCGCCATATTGTCCGCCGCACCAGCCGCAGGCAGAGGGGGGTGCTCGCGCAATGAACCTGAAGAAGCTCAACCAGCGCACCGGCGCGGTTGTGGGTCTGCTCCTTGCGGTGATGCTTGGCTTTGTGCTCACCCTTGTCCACGTGCAGCTCATTGAAGGCGCCGGTTATGCCGCGGCGGACACCGTCAAAAGCAGCAAGGCGCCGATTCCCGCCAGCCGTGGGGTGATCCTTGACCGCAACGGCGTCCCGCTGGTGGAAAACCGGGCAAGCACCTCCATCGTCTTTGAACATCCCTTTTTCCCCTCAAAGGAGCAAAAGCCGGAGCGCAACGCCCTGATTGCCGCGCTCATCGCGCTTTTTGAGGAACACAAAACCGCTTGGATCGACAATCTGCCCCTTCGGCTTGACAGCCGGGGTCAGCCGCAGTTTGTGCCGGGGCGCGAAAGCGATATTGCGGCGCTCAAGGGCAAGGACATGCTGGCGCTCAACGAATACGCCACCGCGCAAAACTGCATGGACGCCCTCACCGCGCGTTACGAGCTGCAGGACTTTCCGCCGGTTACCGCGCGCAAGATCGCCTCGGTCATCTATGAAATGGAGCGGCTGCGCTATAACACCGGCAACCCCTATACCTTCGCGAAGGAGGCGGACAGCACGCTGGTTTCCAGGATCAAGGAAAACAGCGCCTTTTATCGCGGGGTGGAAGCGCAGATCGTCCCCACGCGCTATTATCCGGAGGGCACGCTCGCCCCGCACATCCTCGGGCGCGTGGCGGCAATCAACGCCGAGGATTATGA
>JAISQZ010000202.1 GCA_031273905.1 Oscillospiraceae bacterium
CATCCATGCTCCAGCTTCCGTCGCGCCGCACGGAAGCGCAAACGGCGCAGCAGGCGGCACAGCTGCCGGGATAGGTGGTCTCAACCCTGCTGCCCGGATCCCCGTAGCCCGAAAGCGTCACCGCGCCGGCGGCGATCACGTTGACCTCGGGCGGATTGCTAGGCTCCGGCTGCGGGGGCAGGCTTTGCGGATTGACGGACTGGAAGCAGCACAGCGGCAGCCCGTCAATCTTCACGCAGCCCCGGGCGCTGACGGTGACCTCATGCGCCGCAGGATCCGGTTCCGTGCCAAAGGGCGCGGCAAGCTCCGTGAGCGTGTAGGTGCCCGGCATGACGCCGCGAAAGCGCACACAGCCGCATGGGTTCGAAATGGCGTTGCGGAAGTTGCCGCAGGCGCAGCTAAGCCGATAAACAGCGCCGCAAAGCCCACGTCCGTCCGTGTTGATCACGGGGAAGGCGAACGAGACGGGCCGCGCCCTGCAAACGGGAACAGCGCAGGCAGGGCAAGCGCTGCCGCAGGAATTGGTGCAACACATAGGTACGAACCTCCGATTCTTCATTATTTTTTTTTGTGTACGGATCAAAAGGAACAAACACATCGGCGGCGCCGCCGCTGCGGGGTCAGTGGCGGCGCCGCTTATGTTGACCCCTGTGGGAAGCGTGTTTCGCACGGCCGGAACCGGGCGCAGTGGAAGCCCTTTGCGGCACCCTGACCGCCCGGTTCCGGCTATATTCTTTGCGGACAAGGAAGGCGGCCGCGTCTCCCTGGCCGCCGGGCGCAGAGCTATCCCCGGGCGGTTTTGCGCTTTGCGCAGCCCGCCACCCTGCCGCCCGGTTCCGTCCGCGATCCTTCGCTCCCCATTTGGCGGGTCAATGCACAATGGCTGCGATGTTCCCGCCTATCCCTATCATATGCCCGGCTCAAAAAAGGGACACAAAAAACAGTTGACATTTGGCGGCGGAAGGTTGATAATGTTCCAGGGGCTATCTGCACAAGGCTGCATTCGCGTCTTTTCGGCCGTTTTTGCACCTTTTTGCTTGTCCTCCTTGGCTTGGAGCCGCGCAAGCCTTTGCCTTGCGCATCCGCAGTCTGATGCCTGCAAGTTAATATCTGAAAAAAGGAGTGGCTGCACTTGACAATCAAGCTCAAGCCGACGGAAAACAATCCGCGGCAAACAATGGAGGGCTTCGGCGTAAGCGGCGCCTGGTGGGCGCAGTTGGTCGGTTCCTGGCAAAACGGCGTGCCGGAGGAAATTGCCCGCCTGCTGTTCCACAAAACGGAAGGGCTTGGCATCGGCATTTATCGCTATAACCTCGGGGGCGGTTCCAAGGAATCCGGCAAAGGTACCTTTGGCATCAAGCACCGGCGGGCTTCCAGCTTTGATACGGAGGATGGCGGCTATGATTGGAGCCGCGACGGAGAGGCGCTGCGTATGCTGCGCGAAGCGCTGAAATATGGCGTAGACGAGGTGGTTTTCTTCGTCAATTCGCCGCCGGAACGCTTCACAGTCACAGGCAAGGCGCAATCGGATATCCCCTTCCGCAAAAATCTTAAGCGTCGCCACGAAGCGGATTTTGCCCGCTACTGCCTGGATGTGACGGAGCATTTCCTCCAGGAGGGCGTTCCGGTCAAATTCCTTTCGCCTGTAAACGAGCCGCTTTGGATCTGGACGGGCAAGCAGGGGCAGGAGGGCTGCCATTACCACGCGCCGGGCATCCGGCGGATCTTCCGCGTCTTTGCGCAGGAGCTTGCGCACCGCCCGGCGCTTGACGGAAAGCTGCTGCTTTCCGGCGCGGAAAACGGCGATATCCGCCTGATGAACAAAACCTATATCCGCTGCCTGCTCAACGACCCGCGCATTGCCCGCCGCTTTGACGGGATTGATACACATTCCTACTGGGCAAAGGAGGGCGCAAAGCGCCGTTACCGCCGCTTCATGGACAGGCGCTACCCCGGCGTAAAGCTGCGCACAAGCGAATGGACGCAGATGAAGGGCGGACGGGATTATTCCATGGATTCCGCGCTGGAGCAGGCGCGCGTGATGTGGGAGGATCTGTGCATCCTCAACGTTGTCTCCTGGCAGCACTGGATCGCCGTTTCTGAGGTGGATTTCTGCGACGGGCTGATCTATATTGACGAAGCCGCCCAGACCTTCGATATCCCCAAGCGCTATTACGCCTTCGGCAATTTTTCGAAATTCATCCCCCGCGGTGCGCAGCGCGTGGATTTGCCCTGCGATGACCCGGAGCTGCGCGTTGCCGCCTTCCGCACGGAGCAAGGACGGGCGCTTGTGCTGATCAACCTTTCTGCGGAAGAAAAGACCGTTTCGCTCGATCTCCCCGCGCAAAGCGCGGCGCTCTATCGCACGGACGAGACGAAAAACCTGGAACCCTCCACTGTGGAACTCAGGCAATTTACGCTCACGCCGCGCAGCGTTAACACGTTGGATGTGAGATGCTAGGGGTTAAATTTTTCATCTTTTCCTTGACAAACCATGCCCTGTTGTGCTACCATGATAAAAATTGAATATGTAAAGGCTGTGAAGGAAAAAAGATGCGTTGCAGCGTGCAGGGTGCGCCCCGGAATCTTGGGGGCGGCGCCTGACAGAGAGTCGGCGGTTGCTGTGAGCCGATGCCGTGCTTCGTATGCATGACTCATTCCGGAGCCGCCAGCCTGAACGGAAAGCCTTTGCGCACTTGCTTAGACGCTTCCTGATAGGGCTGGACGCATGGACTGCGTTATCGGTCGGGGTCTTGCTAGAGACCTGCTAAGGGCGTGCGCCGGAATTTTCCGGCAAACGCTGAACTAGGGTGGTACCGCGGCGAATCCGAAGGGTTCTTCG
>JAISQZ010000209.1 GCA_031273905.1 Oscillospiraceae bacterium
GCCTCCACCTTGTACTCCTTTGTATAGCTTCTTGTTCCCATATCTTTTTCCTCCATCTTTTTCTCTTTTTATTATCCTAAATTGGAGGTTTTCTGTCAACTAAAAGTATACTAGATCACTAGCAGCACGTTGACCCCCGCCGCGCGCGCCGCGCCGCCGATGGCCCGCCCCATTTCCTCCAGCAGGGCAACGTCCCAGGAGCAGGCGCTCAGGCTTGCCGTCGGGAAGCAGACGCCCGGCAGCGTTGCGCCGTCTGTGACCTTGCGCACCCCGTGTGGTCCGTCGCTGAACGTGACCGCCGGGATGCCCAGGCGGTCAACCGCCGTGCTGTGCCAAAGATCCGCGCCGCCGCTGAGCTTGATTTTTTCCTCCGTGCTCAGCTGCGCCACCAGCGCCGCGTTTTGCGGTGCGCTGCCGGAAGCAAATGCCCCCAGGGGCAGAAGGTTGAACAGCAGCGCGGCAAGCAGCACTGCGGTCAGGCGCTTGTATGCGTTTTTCTTGTACTTCGTCAATGCTATCACCTCAAAAGTTATTGTACTACTATTTTTAGGGAAAGTCAACAAAAAAACGTTTCATTTGCCCGCGCTATTGACCGGACGGGCGTAAAACGCTATACTATAGTGGAATCGTATAAAAACATGCCGTCAATGCGCCGCTGCCAATCATGACGGAACCAAAGGAGCTTTGCCATGCTTTACACCAGCACCAGGGATCACGGCGTTCGCGTCAGCGCCGCGCAGGCAATTGCGCAGGGGATTTCCCGCGAGGGCGGGCTGTTCGTGCCGGAATCCGTCCCGGCGCTTCTCCCCAGGGAATTGGAAGCGCTTGCGGGGATGGATTATATCGCCCGCGCGGAAGCAATCCTAGTCAAATTTTTAACCGGAGAAGGCGGCGGCGAGGGCTGGCGGCGGGAAGAGATTGCCCGCTGCGTCCGCGCGGCTTACGAAAACAGCTTCCCCGCCCCCGGCGCCGCGCCGCTGTGCGCCCTGCCGGATGGCAAAACCTTTTTGCTGGAGCTGTTCCACGGACCCACCTGCGCCTTCAAGGATATTGCGCTGCAGCTGTTGCCGCAATTGCTCACCGCCGCGGCAAAAAAGGTGCTTTCCGGCAGGGAGGTTATCATCCTCACCGCCACCTCGGGCGACACGGGCAAAGCGGCGCTGGAAGGCTTTTGCGATGTGCCCGGCACGAAAATCGCCGTATTTTATCCCAGCGAGGGCGTCAGCGAGATGCAGCGCCTGCAAATGGTGACGCAGGAGGGCGAAAACGTCCGCGTGATAGGCGTGCGGGGCAATTTTGACGACGCGCAAAGCGGCGTGAAAGCGATTTTTGGCGACCGGGCGCTGGCGGCGCGGATGGCTGCGGCGGGCAAGGTGTTTTCCTCGGCCAACTCCATCAACTGGGGTCGCCTGCTGCCGCAGATTGTCTATTACATCAGCGCTTATTGCGATCTGCTGCGCCAGGGGGCGCTGTCCGGCGGGCAGGCGCTTGATTTTGTGGTGCCCACGGGCAATTTCGGCAACATCCTTGCGGCGTATTACGCAAAGGAAATGGGGCTGCCCGTGCGTCGGCTGCTTTGCGCCTCCAACCGCAACCGCGTGCTGACGGATTTTCTCCAAAGCGGCTGCTACGACCGCCGCCGGGCGTTTTTCACCACGCTTTCGCCTTCCATGGATATCCTGATTTCCAGCAACCTGGAACGCCTGCTTTGGCTTTGCTCCGGCGGGGACTGCCAAGCGGTTGCCGGCTGGATGGCGCAGCTTGCCCGGGAGGGATGTTACAGCGTCCCGGAGGCGCTGCTGCAAAAAATTCAGTCGGTTTTTGCGGCGGGCGATTGTGATGACGCGCAAACGGGCGAAACCATCCGGCGCGTTTATGAAACCCAGGGCTATTTGAGCGACACGCACACCGCCGTCGCCTTGCACGCCCTGCAGGTCTGGCGCGGGCGGACGGGCGAAGCCCTGCCGGCGGTTGTGGTTTCCACCGCCAGCCCCTTCAAGTTTGCCGGCAGTGTGCTTGCCGCAATTCAACCCGGGGCAGTCCCGGCGGATCCCTTTGCCGCGGCGCAAGCGCTGGAAGCCTTGAGCGGCGTTCCCTGCCCCGCGCAATTGAAGGCGCTTGCGCGGAAGCCTGTTCGCTTCCGGGAAATCTGCGAACCGAAGGATATGAAGGATTACATTTTATTTTAGGAGGCTGCCCATGCCCTTTGAACCGCAGGAAGCGCTCTGCCGCGACCGGGGCTTTTCCGCCGTTTGCGGCATTGACGAGGCCGGGCGCGGTCCTCTGGCGGGGGACGTTTACGCCGCCGCGGTGATCCTGCCGCCCGGCTGCGACCTTCCCGGGTTAAATGACAGCAAAAAACTCAGCCCCCAAAAGCGCGAACAGCTTTTTGGGGCAATCCAGGCGCAGGCGCTTGCCTGGTCGGTCGCCTTTGCGACGGTGGAGGAAATTGAGCGGATCAACATCCTGCAAGCGGCGCTGCTCGCCATGAAACGCGCGGCGGAGGGTCTGTTGCCCCCTGCCGATTTCGCCTTGATTGATGGCAACCAAAAACCGCCGCTTTCGATCCCCTGCGAAACGCTTGTGAAGGGGGATTCCCTGTGCGCAAGCATTGCCGCTGCGTCCATCCTTGCCAAGGTGGCGCGGGATCGGCAGATGCTGCTGCTGGAGGAGCGGTATCCCGGTTACGGCTTTGCGCGGCACAAGGGCTATGGCACCAGGCAGCATTACGAAGCCCTGGCGCGGCTGGGACCCTGCCCCGTTCACCGGAAACGCTTTTTGCGCGGCGTGCTCTGACGGGGCGTGTTCCCTATGTTTTTATTGCGGGATAGTACCAGTATGGCGATGCTATTCATAAAGCTGCGAGATTTAATTCGGCGAAATAGACTTAGGGGGCATATCAATGAAAAAAGTAATCGCATTGGTTGCGGCAATGACTTCTATTTTTCTGCTGATTGCAGGATGCGGAACCGACAACTCTTCGTCAAACTTTCCCTCTGGAAACCAAGACTTCAAAGCAATGCAGAACGATGGCTACATTAATGCCTTTGACGGCAAAAGCGACACGCACGACGGTGTCACTCTGCGAGTGGAAGCTATCGCTTCGGATGGATTGACCACTTATGTATATATCTCGGCTGACGGGGAGCTTCCGCCCGGACTTGTGGCAGAGGATGAGGAATCTCCGGGTCTTCGCTTGCTTGACGAGGACATTTCAGACACAGAACGCGAAATGGTCGCGCTTGAATCGCCGGCAGATGTTAGCCTTGGGAGCAATCATATTGTTGATGCGACATTGGAAAATGGCAGCAGTAATACTTGGTCATTCCGCAAACAAACAAAACTTGGGCGCACAGGCGATCAACTCTCTGTTCTCAGACCGACACTCCGAGATGCCGGATTGAAACAAAATGAGGATGTCTTGATATTTTATAATACAAATTTGTCGGGCACAGCCACTTTTTCACTCGGAATAGAAATTCGAGGCATCAAAACAAAGTTTGTAATTGACGGGTTGGACTGTAAAATTGCCCCTACTATTACTCGGGATTTTTCGGAGAACAATTTGTATTATGAGGCCGCGCATGCTGATATGCAATTGCTTTCAGCAAAAAGCACGTACTTGGAAACCGTTTTTACAATTAAATGGATTGTTCGTCCTGGGTTCTCGAATGCTTTCCCATTGTATACTGAGCACGCGATTGTATTTAGCTGGGATGAGTCCTCCATCAGTACGTTTATGTTCTTTCCGGACGATAGCGATCTTGGTGACGAGCCTGTTGAACTTATCAGCAGTCATGCAATCGCGGGGCACATACCGCTTGAGCGGCAGATCACTGTGAGCTTGCAATATATGCCCAACAATGAGAATGTTGAAACGATGTTTGTCCTTCCGGAAAGCTCCCAGTCGCAGAATTCCGATCACACAACACAGGGGCAGTCCAATTCTTCTTCTGCCGATGGTGCATCAAGCAAACCCACCGCAATTGCCCCAACAACATCTGCAAGCACCAACGCCCCCATTGGAGCATCCAGCCTAGCTCCCAGCGCTTCCAGTCAGGCAGTGGGTTCTAAGCAGGTTCAAGCCGAGCAATTCCTTGTTGGTTACCCGGTAAAAAAAATAACCGTACTGAAGTTCAACGTCACGTCTGTCCCTTCACTTTCGGATAAAGCTGAACTGGTGAAGGAAATAGACGGGGCAAGTGAATTGAGCGGCTTTAAGAAAAATCTAAAAAAAAGCGCATGGACCTTTGTCCAGGATTCCGGCGCATGGTTCAAGCAAAGCCCCTCTGTGCCTAGTGGGTATGTTCTGTTTGTGGAGGGCGAGCAGGGGCAGGTAACGATTCTCCACCTGTATTCGGAAAACGGCGCGTCCGTTGCCCAATTCAACAATCTGCCGCTGACGCCTGAGCAGTACCATCCGTTCACCGAGCCTCTGGATGGATTTGACCGCTATTGGGTCGCAAAGGAAGCATATCAGGCGCTTTATCAGTTGTGTTCCTGATGTACCCCCGCCCTGCTTTGAAGCGCAAGGCGGGGGCTGAAGTCTGCGATCCAAAGCCCAAAACGAAGCCGCCAGCTCTCACATAAGTTTGTCTATTTTCAATGAAATTGTTCCTCTATATTCATGCAAATTGTCAATTGATTTTTCTCCGGCTTGTGCTATACTTGGAGCAGTCAAAAGCTCGAAAAAAGGAGAGAACGCCATGAAAAACAAAAAACGTTTGCAACGCGTGTCCGTTGTCTTGGTATCCCTGCTTACCCTTGCTATGGTTCAGTTTATCGGGTCAGCCTGTGATGACAGCGGCGGGACCTCGTCCACAACAACAGGAACGGTGGCCATTTTTTACGGCTCAACTATTAATGGTTACCCCTTGAAGGTTTGGGACTGGGTAGACAGCGGAAAGCACTTGGATTATGATGATAGGGATTCAAAGTACGCTAGCTACGTAACAAGAGCCGCAGCGGTTTGGAATGGCTACAAATCGGGCATTATTCGACCGGACAGCGCCACAGTGATGCAGGATGTACACATTTCGGATGTAAATCTCTCGAATGTTGCTTGGGCAGGTCTCACTCAGCTTACAGACAATTACGGAAATGCAACCACAGGTACAAACACGATTTATCTGAACAGTGCATATTTAGATCAGTCTAGTTGGACAGATAATAACCGCTTAAAAGTCGTTATTCATGAGTTTGGTCACGCCCTTGGGCTTGCTCATAATAATGGAACAACAGCAAATGTTATGCATTCAAGTGATCCCCGTTCCGTTACGCTTTCCGTCAATGACAAGGCATCTTATGATGCCGCCTATTCCCACTATTAAGGAGGCGTCGTTATGAAAAAGAGAGCGATTGTCGCAATCATTTCCTGTGTTCTGGTCTGCGCCGCTGCCGTCGGCATATACTTTGGAGCTACAGCGGCGACGAAAGAGCCGTCAGTCGTATACGGAC
>JAISQZ010000221.1 GCA_031273905.1 Oscillospiraceae bacterium
TGCAGCAGTTCAACGCGCTGTTCGAGCAAAAAGAAGAGGTGCTTTCGGAGCTTGAAACGGCGCTCGAAAGTCTGACTGACCCGGCAAAACTACAGAAAAAAGCAGCCCGGCTCGCCGAAGAACGCCGTGATTTATCCGAACAAATGCGCCGATGCATCGAGGCCAACGCCCACGGCCTTGTGACCGGCGAGGAGTACGCCACACGCTACAGCCCTTTAGAGCGGAGATACGAAGCCGTGGAAGTAGAGCTTGCTGCCCTCGAATCTCAGCGCATGGAGCGCAGCGCGAAAGCTGAACGGGTGCGGCGGTTCATGGCCACGCTGCGAGACCGAGCCGGGCTACTGACCGAGTTCGACGAGCAGCTTTGGTTCTCACTGGTGGATCACGTGCGGGTTTCGGCGCAGGGGCTGGAGGTTATTTGGCGCGGGTAATCTTGTCGAAGCGTCAGCATGAAATCCGGCGAAACGTTAGTGATTTTGCTGAAAAACGAATCGCCCAAAGGTGTAACCCCTACGGTTCAGTAGGGTTACAAAATGGGCCGGATGGTTACACAATCGGGCGATTCCCTCGCATTTGGTTACAAATCGCTTCCCGCAGTGCGAACCCTGTACCTATAATCTAGCCCGCAACCCTAGTGAATCAAGGGCTGCGGGCCTCTCCAAAATTGTATCCTTTTTGGAGTCTTTAGATGGTCCGCCCGGAGGGATTCGAACCCCCGGCCTTCAGAATCGGAATCTGCTGCGATATCCAACTTCGCTACGGGCGGATAATTAGTGCATTCCTAGCAATACATTTAACTCAGCGAACAAAAGTGACAAGCACTCACAATGGCGATGAGCAGGTGGTCGAAGATGTCGGGTTGCATGCCACGGCGCTCAAAGCGGCAACAAAACGCATCAAGATAGCGCCACAGATATTTTCTGTCCAAACCGTGGCATGTGCCCTGGATGCAGGTTTTCGCGTTGGAGACGATCAAAAGCTTCAAAAATTTTGACCGACCAGCCGGATCCTTACGAAACCGCCGCCAAAGCCTTGGTTTTATGCGTTCCTCGCCCGCGTTTGCCGCCTTGCTGTGCGCCACCAAAATGGGTGCCGTCGAACGCAATGACGCTGCACAGCGTGTGTTTTTCCTCGCGTTTTCCCATCGTCTCGCGGTTACGATTTTGATTTGCGATGAATCCCGCTTACGAAATTATTATAGCACAGCCCTCTGCCCAAGTCAAGCCCCGTGCGTTTGCAATCACGGTCACCGCATTTACTTTTTGCGAAGAGAAAGAACCCACTTTTTTCGCTTCTGGGACGATCGCGCGGTTGAAAATGAATTTTTTCGGGGTTTTGCGTCTGTTATTTGCTCCCAAAAGTCCAGAAAAAAGCAAATGCGTTTGCCGTGGTCTGAGAGCGGGAGAACGCTTGACAAAATTCACTTGCCTAGGTATAATGAAGACCGTCAGGGGGAGCGCCGCCGCTCAGGGGAGCTTTTTCCTCACAGTGTCAACAATATTACGCCGCAAGCAAAGGATCGCCAAAGATGACAAGGTGTCCTGCGGAACTCGTTTTCCTGTGCCGTTTTGTAAAAGAGGGAGTTCAAATGTACCCGAAAAAGCTACGCAGCATTATCGTCTGCCTTGATATGGCGAGCTGCCCTTCCTTATGCATCTGACGAGAGAATTGCGCCTAGAGCAACGCTGCGGAGAAATTGGCAAAGCATTCACACTTTTCGCTCACCAGGGAAGCTGCGACGGCGAAAACCGACAGTTTTATGATTCTTGGATCACACCGGAGGATTTACATAAAATCCCAGAGGCGACGGTGCGATCCACGTTGACGCACTTTGGCGCGAATCCCGCCCAAAAGAGGGCGCCCAGCGGGAACGCCAACACGCCCTTAAGCAACGAAAGGAGCCGTCCCCTTGCGCAGGATTTCAAAACGTGTTTTTGCGCTGCTGGTGCTGCTCTTCGGCTTCGCCGGCGGTTTGGTGTTGCTGGCGGTCAATTTTTCGCTGCACGGCGCACAGTGGGCCGGGCACAGCGCGAACGGGCATATTTATAGCAACGGCGCAGTCGCGCGGGCGGGCGCCATTCTTGACCGCAACGGCGCCGTTCTTGCGGAAAGCAAGGACGGCAAGCGCCGCTATCCGGATTCCGCAACGCTACGCAGCGCAACCCTCCACGTCGTCGGCGATCCGGAGGGCTTCATCGCCGCCGGGGCGCACAGCGCCTTCCGCAGCATTCTTTCGGGCTATAGCGCCGTCAACGGCGTCTTTGACCTAGTGAGGTACGGCAAGGGCAGGGATGTGGTCTTGAGCATTGATTCCTCGCTTTGCAAAACCGCCTATCAGGCGCTGGACGGGCGCATGGGCACGGTCGGGGTCTATAATTACCAAACCGGCGAGGTGCTTTGCATGGTCTCGTCGCCAAGCTATGATCCGCTGCATAAGCCCAAGGATATCAACAACGAAAAAAAATATGAGGCGGTCTATCTCAACCGTTTCCTGCAAGGGGTATTCACGCCCGGCTCCACCTTTAAGGTGGTCACCGCCGCCTGTGCGCTGGAAAATATGCCGGAGCTGGAGACGCGCAGCTTTACCTGCACCGGGCGTTTTGCCACCGGTGCGGGCTACGTCACCTGCCGGGCGAAGCATGGGAAGCTCGGGTTTGAAGAGGCGCTTAACGTTTCCTGCAACAGCGTCTTTGCGCAGTTGGGTGTGGAACTCGGCGAGGATAGGCTCCGTAAAACGGCGGAGCAGATGGGCTTTAACCAAAGCTATCGTGCCAGCGGCATCCCTTTGGCGGCAAGCGTTTTCCAAAAAGGAGAAATGAATGCGCTGGAGCTTGGCTGGGCAAGCATCGGGCAGCACACCACGCTTGCCAACCCCTGCCAAATGCTGATCCTGATGGGAGCGATCGCGAATGGCGGACAGGGCATCGCGCCGCGCTTGCTGCTGGAAAGCCGCAGCCCATCCGGCAGCGTAAAAGCGGAGGGCGCGAAGCCGAAAACTGCGGTTGAGATGAATTCCGAAACCGCCGCGCGGCTGCGCGAGCTGCTGCGTTCCAATGTGACAAACACCTATGATCCCAGCGGAAGCCGCACGGGCAGCTTGCAGCTTTGTGGCAAGACCGGTACCGCCGAGGTGGACGGCGAAACACCGCACGCTTGGTTCATTGGCTTTTCGCGCAACCCCCAAACGCCTTATGCGATTGTTGTGGTGGGTGAAAACGCCGGTTCGGGGCAGGAGGTTGCCTTTAAAATTGCCGCAAAGGTGATGAGGGCGGCAGCGGGCTGAAATGGATACGGAGCGGGCGCTTTATAAAACAGGAGGGATAGGAGGGAGAAAAGCGATGACACTGCAACAGCTTAAATATATGATCACCGTTGTCAATTGCAATTCGATAAGCAAGGCGTCCAAGGAGCTGTTTGTTTCGCAGCCGAGCCTGTCGGCGGCGATCCATGCGCTTGAAACAGAAATCGGGACGGAAATTTTTCTCAGAACGTCAGGCGGCGTTACGCTTACCGCCGACGGCAGTGAATTTCTTTCCTATGCCAGGCAGATAGTGGAGCAGACCGAGCTTTTGGAGCGGCGATATTTGAAGCGGAAGCCCTCCAAGCGAATCGGCTCGGTTTCGACCCAGCATTATGCTTTTTCGGTCAGCGCCTTCGCAAATTTGATTGCGGGGCTTGATATAGACGAATATGAGTTTGCCCTGCGCGAAACCAGAACCTATGAAATTATTGATGATGTGAAAAATTTCCGCAGTGAAATCGGGGTTTTGTATATCAATGATTTTAATGAAAAGGTGATCCGAAAGCTGCTAAAAGAAAGCGCTTTGACCTTTCACCCGCTTTTTGAGGCAAATGCGCATGTGTTTATCAGCGCGTCGCATCCGTTATCCAAGCGCAGGAAAATCACACTTGCTGATCTGGAACCTTATCCCTGCCTTTCCTATGAGCAGGGGAATTACAATTCCTTCTATTTCGCGGAAGAAATGATCAGCACGGTTTCGCACAAAAAGGACATTATCGTAAGCGACCGGGCAACGCTGTTCAATCTTTTGATCGGGCTGAATGGCT
>JAISQZ010000047.1 GCA_031273905.1 Oscillospiraceae bacterium
ACCGCCGTGTACCGAACGGTACGCACGGTGGTGTGAGAGGTCGGGTAGTCAACTAATGGCTACCCTCCTACTCGATTTTTATTTTTCACTGTGCCTGTGTTTGTGAGGCAACCGCCGGCGCACCGGGAACATAGGCGCCCTCGCGCAGGGTAACGGTCAAGGTGGCTGCATCGCCGCTGCCTTCCAGACGCAGAACAATGCGCTGCGCCAATTGCGGCCTCAAAAAGGAATCCGCCGCTTCCTGTGTTTCCTGATAACCGTTGAGGATCAGCTCATTCCCGCGTATATGACAGTTGTACAGCTTGGCTTCTTCATAAAATTTCAGGAATTCGCTGAGAATGTGGGTGGTTGCCAGCGGCGTATCCAAGGGCAAAGCGTCCTTTCCCACCCAATTCCCCGCCTCGCTGATCAAATGCAGCGGAAAGAGGAATGCAATGCGCTCAGCTTCATCCTCCGACGCAAATGCCGTTTGCATTGCGGTGAGGACATAGCTCTTGCGCTTCTTTTCGGTTTTCAGCGTGCGCAGATCCTTTGCGACCAGCTTCTTTTTCCGTTCTTGGTTTTCGGTGCAAAGGAAAAAATAATTCACCGGCGCTGAGGTGCTGTCATCCACTTTTTCACTGAACAGCACCCCGCTGCCCAAATTGGTCGCCGACATCAAAGGGGGGAAGCCATCTGCCATTTTCTCAAGGATTTTTTCCAGTGTCAATCTGGATTTGAAGCGCACGCTGGTGCGGTCGTCGTTGTAATCGGCGGAAAGCACAGCGATCGGCAATGCCAAGCTTGCTTCACGGAACGGGGAATGGATCAGCAGGTTGCCAGCGGGTCTGCCGCAGGAAATCAGCAGCAGGCACAGCGCCGCCGCAATGCAAAGGCTGATAAAACGGCGTACATGTTTTTTTCTCATCGAACAAACCTCCCCTTCGCTTGAAATGCGATTATTTAGATCAGGTGAAACGCCAGAACAACGCCTGCAAACACGATGGAAACCATGGAAAGCAGCTTGATCAGAATATTGATAGAGGGACCTGAGGTATCCTTAAAGGGATCGCCAACGGTATCGCCCACGACCGCCGCTTTGTGATTGTCAGAACCCTTGCCTCCGAAATGCCCCGCTTCTACGTATTTTTTTGCGTTATCCCATGCTCCGCCTGAATTTGCCATCATCACCGCAAGCAGGAAGCCGGAAACCAGTGCGCCCGCCAGCAGACCCACCACGCCGTTGGGTCCCAGCATCAAGCCGGAAAGGATGGGGGCAAGCAGCGCAATAACAGAGGGGATAAGCATCTGCCGAAGGGAAGACTTTGCGCAAATGTCCACACAGGCGGCATAATCCGCTTCCGCCTTGCCCTCCATAATACCAACAATCTCCCTGAACTGGCGGCGCACCTCGAGCACAACGGATTCCGCCGCGCGCCCCACTGCCTTCATCGTCAGCGCCGCAAAAAGGAAGGGAAGCATCGCGCCAATCAATAAGCCAATCAGCACAGAGGGATTGACCAGCTCCAAATTGAGCGCAAAATCGGGATCCAGCGCCTTGACGCGATCCACATAGGCAACAATCAGCGCCAGCGCCGTGAGCGCTGCGGAACCGATGGCAAAGCCTTTGCCTGTGGCGGCGGTGGTGTTGCCCAAGGAATCCAGCGCATCCGTCCGTTCGCGCACCTGCTTGGGCAAGCCCGCCATTTCCGCAATCCCGCCCGCGTTATCCGCAACGGGACCATAAGCATCCGTCGCCAGGGTGATGCCGAGGGTGGAAAGCATCCCCACCGCCGAAATGGCGATGCCATAAAGCCCGATGGAGGGATTTGCCGCCCCGCCTGAGAGGAAATAGGAAACCAGTACGGAAACGGCAATGATAACTGCGGGGGCGACCGTGGAAAGCATCCCCAGCGAAAGCCCGCCGATGATCACCGTCGCGGAGCCTGTGTGTGTGGCGGCTGCAAGCTGCTTTGTGGGGCGGTAGCTGTCGGCGGTGAAATATTCCGTGAAGAACCCAATCGCAACCCCGGCGATCAAGCCGGAAAGCACAGCGCCGTAAATACCTATGTTTTCCTTCCCCAGCATAAAATAGACCAGCGGGAATGCGGCAACCGCGATGAACAGCGCGGAAATATTGGTGCCGCGCCGCAATGCGCCCAGCAGCGCCTTTGGACCGGCCTTCTCCTTCGTGCGGATCAGAAGGGAGCCGAAAATCGAAGCAATTACGCCGATGCCTGCCATCGCCATGGGGATCGTCACCGCCGCCTCGCTTTGCAGGGCAACCACGCCCAGCGCACAAGCGGATATGATGGAGCCGACATAGGATTCATAAAGATCCGCCCCCATGCCTGCCACATCACCAACGTTATCCCCCACATTATCCGCAATCACGGCGGGGTTGCGCGGGTCGTCCTCCGGGATGCCGGTTTCCACCTTGCCCACCAGATCAGCGCCAACATCCGCCGCCTTTGTGAAGATGCCGCCGCCCACGCGGGCAAACAGCGCCATGGAGGAAGCCCCCATGCCGAAGGTCAGCATTGCCGAGGTAACCGCGCCCGCATCCAGGTGAAAGGCATATTTGAGCAAAAAATACCAGACGGAAAGATCCAACAGCCCCAGACCCACCACCGTGAAGCCCATCACGGAGCCGGCGGAAAACGCGACGCGCAGCCCGCCGTTGAGGCTCTGGGAAGCGCCCTGCGCTGTGCGGGCGTTCGCGGCGGTGGCAATTTTCATCCCCACAAAGCCGGAAAGACCCGAAAAGAAACCGCCCGTAATGAACGCAAAAGGGACAAAGTGGGTGATAATCCTGCCGCCTGAGCCAAAGGCCAAGGCGCAAAGCAAGGCGAACATCACGGCAAAAAAGATAGAGACAATGGAATATTGCCGCTTGAGATAGGCATTTGCACCCTGCCGCACCTTCGCGGAAATGGCAATCATTTTTTCGTTGCCTTGGGGGGATTTCAGTACGCGCCACGCCATCAGCAGCGCAAAGAGGAGCGCCAGCACGGCGCTTACGGGGGTCAAGAGAATCAACCAGTCCATATCCCGGCTCCTTCAATCACACGGATTTTGACAGGTTCATTTTATCAAATCCCTGCGTGTTTTGCAAGTGAATCCGGAAATTTATTTGAATCCTTCATTAAGGCAAATTAAAACTCTTTTTCAGAAATATAAAACATAGAAAATGCAGGACAAGCCAAATATCCTGCATTTCATCCTGTTTTATGGCGCGTTTAAATAATCCGCCGCAGTCACAAGCATGGAATGGAACTCCACCACCTGCCCACGGTAAATATAAACCCGCGGCACACGCTGCCCCACACGGCAGGCGGTTTCATAATTGAAGCTTGCGCTCGCGGCGCCGATTTCCTCCAGGGTGATTCGGCAGCTTCCCGCGCTGCCGAGCAGGAGAACCTCCTCCTCCTGTGCCACGCCGGGGATATCCGTTACATCCACCATACACTGATCCATGCAGACGCGCCCCAAAACCGGCGCGTACTGTCCGCGGATGATCACACGCCCCCGGTTGGAAAGCGCCCTGGGGTACCCGTCCGCGTAGCCGACGGGCAGGGTTGCGATCCGGGTTTTCCGCCGGGTGATGAAGCTGTGCCCGTAGCTTACGCCGCAGCCGGGCGGAACGGTCTTTAATTGCACCACATGCGTCTTCCAGGTCATGGCGGGGCGCAGCGGCAGATTCCCCTTGCTAACATCCTCCGAAGGGTACAGCCCATAAAGCGAAATTCCAAGGCGCACCATATCCAGATGCTCCTCAAAATCTATGATGCCGGCGCTGTTGCAAATGTGCTTGATGGGGATGCGGATCCCCATTTCCTCCAGCCGCGCGGTAAAATCCGCGAAACGGCTCGCTTGCAGCCGCGCGGCGCTTTTGTCGGCTTCATCCGCGCGGGCGAAATGGGTGAAAATGCCTTCCAGCTCCAAACCGGGCAGGGCGGCGATGCGCACGATTTCCTCCGCAGCGTCCTGCGTATCCGCAAAGCCGATGCGGGACATTCCGGTATCCACCGCAATGTGAATTTTAATCCGCTTCACATTTTTTACGGCGGCCGCGGATAAAGCCCGCGCCGCTTCCAGGCAAAAAACCGTCTGTGTCAGCCCCGCCCGCACCACTGCTTCCGATTGGCTAGGCGAGGTATAGCCCAAAAGGAGGATTGGCTCCGCGATGCCCGCCTTGCGCAGGCTAAGCGCTTCTTCCAGCACGGCAACGGCAAAATAATCGCATTTGCCGCGCAAAAACCGCGCCAGAGCCAGCGCACCGTGCCCGTAGCCATCCGCCTTGATTACCGTCATCAATTTCGTGGAGGCAGGAATGCGCGCCCTTGCGGCATGGAGATTGTGTTCAACCGCGTCAAGGGAAATTTCCGCCCAACTGCGGTGATAATCCTGTAAATCCATGGCAGCTCCTTTTGATCAGAATTGAAGGCAGGCATATTCCAGCAGCTTCATCCGCGCCGCCGCGCGGCGGGCAATGCGCTGCGCTTGGCGCACAGAAACCTCCGCAAAACGGAGGCTGTCGCCCGGTCTTGCCTGTGCAAGCAACGGCAGATCCGCTGTGATTACCGTCGCGATCTTGGCGTAGCCCCCTGTGGTTTGGCGATCCGCCAGCAGGAGGATCGGCTTGCCGGAAGCGGGCACCTGCACACTGCCCGCCGCGATGCCGTCCGAGATAATATCATAGCCGACAGCGCTTGGGATCGCCCTGCCCTCCAGCCTGACGCCCATGCGGTCGGAAGCGGCTGTAACCTCGTACCGGCTGCCAAAGAACACCCGTAGCCCTTCCGCGCCGAAGGCGGCGTCCTGGGGACCCGGCACCGC
>JAISQZ010000064.1 GCA_031273905.1 Oscillospiraceae bacterium
CTGCCTGCCGCAGCAGGCGGATTTGGGAAAAAGCTTCGCCCGGGCAGCCGAGACGTTTGGCGGCTGCCCGGGTCAAATTTTCTTGCAGATTGCCTTCCAGCGGGAGAGCCAGTTCGCGCAGGATCAGCATTTAGGATTGTTTCACCTCGGTCCAGAGGTCGCTCATCAGCTTGAGGGTTTCCGGTGGAAGGTTCTCAAAGCACTGCACCTGCGGCAGGATCGCAGGATAGAGGTAGGGGTTATCCTTATAGCTATAATCCGGATTTTCGCGCACGGAAGCGTTCGGTACGGCATAAAGCACGGTTTCCGCGTTGGCGAGCGCAATGGCCGGTTCCAGCATGAAATTGATGAACAGCTCCGCCGCGGGAATGTTTTGCGCCGTGGTGGGGATGCACATGGAATCATAGAAAAAATTGGTGCCCTCCTTTGGATAAACAAAGCCGAGATCCTCGTTGTTTTCGTTCATCAGCACATAATCACCGGCATAGTAGGGCGCAAGGGCGGCGGCGTTGTCTTCCATCAGGTTATAGACATCGTCAGTTACATAGGTTTGCAGCAGGGGCGCTTGCTCCTTGAGCTTCGCGGCGGCGGCCTGCCAATCGGCGGGATCGGTGCTGTTGACGCTTTGCCCCAGGAGGAATTGCGTGACGCCAAAGGCATCGCGCGGGTTATCAATCATCAGGATGTTATCTTTGTAGGCTTCATCCCAAAGCGCAGCCCAACTGTCCGGCGCGGGCGTGACCATTGTTTTGTTGTAAATCAGTCCCACCATGCCGATGGTATACGGCACGGAATATTCACCGCTGGGGTCGTAGTAAAGCTTGGTGTATTCTTCCATCACATACTTGTAGTTCGAAAGATTTTCCAGATGGATTTTATGCAGCAGTCCTTCTGAGATCAGGCGGGAAATGAGGTAATCCGAAGGGATGATCACATCGTAGTTTGAGCCGCCGCCCGCAAGCTTGGCATAAAGGAGTTCGTTGCTGTCAAAGGTGGTGTAATTGACCGTAATGCCCGTCAGCTTTTGGAATTCCGCGACAACGTTCATGCTGCCGTCCGTGCCGTCGGAGATGTATTCCCCCCAATTGCTCACGTTGAGCACGGTGCCTTCAAGTTCCCTGGTGTAGCTGCCCTCCAGCTTCAACGCGCTTGCCCCGCCGCTGCCGCCGCAGGAAGCAAACGGAAGAATCAGTGCCGCCACGCAGATCAGCGAAAGAATCATACGGAATTTGCCAGTCTTTTTCATCAAAAAATCCTCCTCTGTTCAAAGCTAATATAATGGAACAACAAAATAATTTTGCTCTGCCACCACGGCCGGCGCGTCTGCTGTGCTGTAGCGGTAAACGTCGCCCGGTTGGTTCAGCGAACCGGCCAGCCAGTTATCCGGCAATTCGCCAAAGCTGGAATCCATGCACTGAACATCCGCGATATAGTACTTCCCATCGCAGCGCACCACATTGAACTGATGCTCGGGGTTATAGGCATCCTTTGCCGCGTGGACGAAGTAACAGTCCAGACTGCCTTGCGTATCGCACAGCAGCTTATAGGCGCGCGCATAACCCGAACACGCGCCGGTGCCTTTGATCAGGGGACCCCACGCGGTGTTGCCCCGGTTTACCTCCCAGCCTTCGTAGCGGACGTGGTCAATCAGCCAGACCGCAAGGGCGTCAAGCTTTTGGCGTTCGCTCATTCCGGGGCGGATCACTTGGGCAACCACCTCCTTCGCCTTTGCGATCACCGCGCTGTATTCCGCATCGCTCAAGTTTTTGCCGTAGACGCTGTTTTTCTTCTGTGCGGTTGTTTTTTTCTTGGAGGTGGTCGATTTTTGTGTTGTCGTCGTCCGCTTGGAAGTTCCCGGTGTTGTTTTTTGTGCCGTCGTTCCCGTTTTCAAGCTTGGCGCGGCTGTGGTCGCTGTTGTTGCCTGCGCCGTGCTTGTCGTCGGTTGGGAAGTCGTGACGGTTGCTGTTTTTTGCACTGCCGGGGCACTGCCGCTTGTGCTGCCGCCTGTGGCGGAAATTGATGAACCCGCCTTTCCGCAGGCGGTAAATAACAGGGCAAGAACAAGCGACGGAAGAAGCCAATCAATACGTCTTGGTTTTAGCACTGCAATCGCCTCCCAAATAAAGCTACACCACAAAACGGCTGTGTATCAGTCCTGATAATAAACCGGCTGGGTGGAGGAAACGTCGGCGCTCTGGGCAATTGACGACCAGTCAGAGGCGTTCGCCGGTTTTTCCTCCTTGGCACAGGCGGCGGCGGTCAACGCAAACAACAGGAGCAAGAGAAGGAGTGCGGTGAGTTTCATTTTCATTTTTGCGATCCTTTCTGTGAAAATAGCATTTTTATGCAAGCTTGAAATCGATTCTTCACTCCGCCCAACCCCGCGCCCGTTCCACCGCACGCTTCCAGCCGCGGTAAAGGGCATCGCGGTCATTGGGCGCAAGTTCCGGCTCGAAGATACGGTCAACGCGGCGGTTGCGCTGGATTTCATCCCTGGATCCCCAAACACCCGCCGTCAGACCCGCAAGATAGGCGGCGCCCAGCGCCGTGGTTTCCACGACCTCGGGGCGGTTCACCGTGGTTTGGATCAGATTTGCCTGAATTTGCATCATGATATTGCTTACGCTTGCGCCGCCGTCTGCGCGTAGCTCGGAAAATCGGATGCCGGAATCCGCCTGCATTGCCTCAAGCAAATCACAGACCTGATAGGGGATGCATTCAATCACCGCGCGTGCGATGTGCGCCCGGTTTGCGCCGCGCGTCAGGCCCACAATGGTGCCGCGGGCGTACATATCCCAATAAGGTGCGCCAAGCCCTGTGAAGGCGGGGACAAGATAAACGCCGTTGGCATCGGGGACACTGGCGGCAAGCTCGTCGCAGCGCGCGGCGGAATCAATCAGTTTCAGTTCGTCGCGCAGCCACTGGATCACCGAACCCGCGTTGAAGGCGCTGCCCTCAATTGCATATTCCACCGTGCTTCCGATCCCCCAGGCGACACCGGTGAGCAAATTATGCCTGGAACGCACACGCTGATGACCGGTGTTCATCAGCAAAAAGCAACCTGTGCCGAAGGTGTTTTTCGCCTGCCCCGCTTGGAAGCAGGCCTGTCCGAACAGCGCCGCCGGTTGGTCGCCGATTGCCCCGGTGATGGGGATGCCCGCCAGCCCATGCAGACCGATCAGCCCGGCGGCGACCTCTCCGTGGAACGCGCCAGAGGGCACGGGCTTTGGAAGGATATTCATGGGGATGTCAAGCATGGCGCATAGCTCTTCGTCCCAGCAAAGGCGATCCACATCGAAGAGCATCGTGCGCGAGGCGTTGGAATAATCCGTCACATGGCTGCGCCCGCCTGTGAAATTCCAGATCAGCCAGGTTTCCACCGTGCCAAACAGCAGCCGGTCTTGCTCTGCAAGCGCCCGCGCGGCGGGGACGTTATCAAGGATCCACCTGATCTTCGTGCCGGAAAAATAGGCATCAATCACCAGCCCGGTTTTTTCGTTCACCAGCCCTTCATAGCCCTGCGCCTTGAGCCTTTCACAGAAGGGTGCGGTGCGGCGGCATTGCCAAACCACGGCATTATAGACCGGCCGACCGGTCATTTTATCCCAAAGGATTGTGGTTTCGCGCTGGTTGGTTACGCCGATGCAGGCGATTTCCGCAACGGTGATGCGTCCCTCAATTTCGCCGAGAACAAGCTCCAGCGCATTCATTTGGCTGTAAAGAAGCTCCATCGGATCATGCTCCACCCAGCCCGCCTGTGGATAGCGCTGCTCATATTCCTTTTGCGCTTTGGCGACGATGCTTCCCTGCCGGTCAAACAAAATGGCGCGGGAGCTGGTGGTGCCTTGATCCAAGGCCAGCACATATTTTTTGGGCATAGGTGTTTCCCCTTTAAGGAGACATTTTTCATTTTGACAGTATAGCACAGCCGCAGTGCAATTGCAAGCGATGCGCGGATTATTCTGATTCCACGCGGAGCGTTTTTTTGCCGCCGCGATAAAAGACAGAGCAGATCAGCGAGGTGAGCGGGATTGCGATCACGACGCTCATGCTCCCGGCAAGGGATTGCAGGATTTCCACGGCGATCAGTTCCTTGTTGAGCATTTGCGTCAGGTTGGCCGAATAGCTGATCATCAGCAGAATGATGCTCATGGAGCCGCCGATATAAGCCAGAACCAGGGTGTTTGCCATCGTGCCGATCATATCCTTGCCAATGTTGAAGCCGGAGCGCATCAGCTCCTTTGCGGGAAGACTTGGCTCCTTTTCCCGGATTTCCTGCAGCGCGGAAGCGATGGACATGGAGACATCCATCAGTGCGCCCACAGAACCTATCAGGATCATGCAAAACACCGTCGCCTTGATATTGATGGGGTTGTTTGGGTTGAGCTGCAGGAGGAAGATGGATTCCTCGTCAAGCAGCCCCGTGATATGCATCGGGCGGTTCATCAGCAGCATGATCAGCCCGGAAGCCAGCACGCCGCCCACGCAGCCCAGCGCCGCGGTCAGGCTTTTCGCGCTTCCCCCCTGCACCAAAAGCAGGTTGGTCATCACAATGAAGACGCAGATGAGCAGCGACCAGAGATAGATGTTGCGTCCGGTGAGCACGGCGGGCACGAGCACCGTGAAGATCGCAAGAACTGTCAGGACGAGCGAAAGCACGGTATCGAAGCCTTTCTTGCGTCCGAAAAATACCACAAGCAGGGCAAAAACCAGCGCCAGCATCAAAAGCGGCGAGGTGCGCACAAAATCGAAGAAGAGGTAGCGATCCCCGGCGTGCGCCGTTCCCTGTGCGCCTTCCTCATCCAGCACATCCAGCAGGATGGTGTCGCCCTCCTGCACCTTGGGCGATTGCAGGGCAAACATGTTGTCAATTTCCTGTACGCAGCGCAGGGTCTTGCCCTTGCGGCTGCCGGAAAGGGCGCGCGCTTCAAAGGTGATGGTGGTTACGGTGAAGCCGCCGGCACCCGCCGTGTCATAGGTGTCCTTGTCTTCGGAAATGACGCGCAGCACCTGTGCGCGGAAGATTTCCTCCTCCACTGCCGCGCCGAAGATCCGCCCGCCGCCCTGCGCCACCCGGTTGCCGACCAACAGGAACAGCAGGGAAAACACAAGCGTGCAGGCGTATATGATATGTGTGCGCTGCGGTTTTTTCATCGGAACCTCCCCAAAGACTCCAAAAACATGCGGCGATGGCGGCACAAGCCCTGTGCCCTTGCACCGCGCCTGTTTTTGTTTTTTATGAAGCGATATGCGCCGACAGCTTGAGCACCGCCGCCTGGGTTTTGCCGTCGCGGATGCTGCCGTCGAGCACCATTTGCTTCGCTTGCGCCAGGGGGATGCGCACAAGCTCCAGGAACTCATCCTCATCAGGGCTTGGCGCGGCGAAGCGCAGCTGTGTTGCCAGATACATATGGATAATTTCCGCGCAATAGCCCGGCGTGGGATAAAAAAGCCCCAAGCTCTCGTATCGATCGGCGATCGCGCCTGTTTCCTCCAGCAGCTCCCGTTTGCCGCAAAGCAGCGGATCCTCGCCGCGTTCGAGCTTCCCGGCGGGCAGCTCCAGCAAGATTTCGCCGTAGGGATAGCGGTATTGCCGCACAAAAAGCAGCTCATTTTGATCGGTCAGCGCGGCGACGGTCACCCCGCCGGGGTGCTCCACCACCTCGCGGGTGCAGGGCTTGCCGTTGGGGAGCAGCGCGTCATCGCGCCGCACAGTGATAATCCGTCCTTCAAAGACAGTGTTTTGCTTCACTGTGCGTTCGTGCAGGGGATTGTTTTCTGGATGCTGCATCATGGCCTCCTTCTCCTTTTTCGCGTTTCGTCCTTGCATTTCCCTCTATCATATGCTAAGATGCCTTGTGAAAAAACAACAAAAGAAAGAGGCGCTTGGGATGAAGCTTGGATTTTGCTGTCCGCCGGAAAAAGCGGCGTTCGCGAAAGCGTCCGGCTGCGATTATGTTGAACTGAATTTTACGGCAATTGCCCGGCAAAGCGAAATGGCGTTTGCGCAGACCGCCGCCCTGCTTGCGGAAGCAGGATTGCGGGCGGAGGCGATGAATTGCTTTATCCCCGGTGATTTTGCCCTGCAAGCCCTCACGGATCCGCAGCCGCTGGAGATATTTTTGCGCCTTGGCATGGCGCGGGCAAAGGCGCTTGGCACAAGGGTGATAGTTTTTGGCTCCGCTGCGGCAAGGCGCTTGCCGGCAGGCAAAAGCAAGCAGGAAGGGTGGGGCGCTTTATGCCCCGTGCTGCGCCTTGCAGGCGCTTTGGCAGGGGAAAACGGCTTATCCCTTGCGATTGAGCCGCTGCGCTATGCCGAATGCAATTGCGTCAACACCCTGCGGGAGGGGCTGCGCTTGGCCGCCCTTGCGGGGGAAGCAAACGTCTTTGTTTTGGCGGATCTGTATCATATGGGCGAAAACGGCGAGGATTACGCTGATCTTCTGCTTGCCGGAAATAAGCTGCGGCATTGCCACATCGGCCGCCCTGCGGGGCGTTATTACCCGCTGCCCGGGGACGGCTATGATTACACGCCCTTCTTCGCGGCGCTGCGGAAGATCGGCTATGCCGCTAGGCTTTCCATAGAAGCGGCGGCGCCCGGCGGCGCGGAGGGGCTGGCGGAATCAATTGCGTATTTGCGGGAGCTGGCGCACTGACCCTTATACTAGCCGGCAAAGCCGCCGTCAACCAGCAGCACTTGCCCGGTGGTAAAGCCTGCCGCCCCGCCCGAAAAAAAGCTGACTGCGGCGGCAACGTCCTCCGGCGTTCCAAGGCGGCCGGCGGGCGTTTGCGCGGCAAGACCGGCAAGGTCTTCCGGCGGAAGATGCGCGTTCATCGGGCTTTCAATCACCCCCGGCGCAACGCAGTTGACGGTAACACCGGCGGGTGCGGTCTCCTTGGCCAGCGCCTTTGTCATGCCGATCAACGCCGCCTTTGCCGCGGAATAGGCGACCTCGCAGGAAGCCCCCGCAACGCCCCACACTGATGAAATATTGATGATACGCCCATAGCCCTGGCGCAGCATATGCGGCAGGGCGCGGCGGCTGCAAAGAAAGGGCGCGCGCACGTCCAAGGCGAAGAGGAGGTCAAAATCGGAGGAGGAGGTCTCCTGCGTCAGCTGCTGCGGCAGAGCCGCGCCCGCGTTGTTGATCAGTATATCAACCCCGCCAAAGCGCTCCTCCGCAAAGCAAAAGAGCCGCTCAATCTCTTGCTCCTCACAAAGCTCCGCTGAAAACACCGCTGTGGGCGCGGAAATCCCCGCCGCCAGTCGTCTGGCGGTGGGGACGTTT
>JAISQZ010000077.1 GCA_031273905.1 Oscillospiraceae bacterium
CACAATCGAAAAAACGCCCACAGCGATCACGGCGGTCAAAAGCTTCACGGTGTGAAAATATTTGTCGCCCCAATAGGTGTAATGAAATTCATAGGCGGAATCCGAATGCCCGCAAAGGATCAGGCGGCGCTTTATTTCGCCGCCGGGTTTGCGCACGGCGATCATATTGTGGGATTCCTTTTTGGGGAAGAAGGGGTCAAGCGCCTGCTTATAGAGCAAAAATTCCAAAATCATTGCGGTGAAGGCAAACAGCATCAGAATGACGCCGACCAGCGCCAGCCCCAGGTGATAGCACAGCGCCGAAGCCAGCCCCAGCCCCACGCAGAGGTTCACCCACGCCAGGAAGGCGTGCGGCGCGGTACGGAAGCTTTCAAAACGCACGCTTTCGCAGCAGCCCTCCATTTCCTTTGCCATGATTTGCTGCGCCTTGTATTCCGCCTCGCTTGCGGATTCCCTGGGTCCGCATTCCTTCAGGGTGCGCTTGATGCCCCGCAGCGCAAAATTCGTGTATTCCCGCAGCCTGGATTCATAATTCCCGATGTGTTCGCGTGCAGTCATATCGTTTACCATCTGCCTTTCTAAATTGAACATGGTGCAAGCATACAAAATCCGACCGCCGCTGCGCCTTTGAAGGGCGGAAAAGAACACCTTGACAAAATCCGCGAAAATCCTTAGAATAAGAGCCGGGTCAAATTTTTACTTCGGAGGATTTTCCTGACATGAAAAAAACAAAAGGCACTGTGGCGGCGCTTCTGGTGATCCTGATTGCGGGGATCGGGCTATACTTCGCCTGGAGCAAAGGCGCACTCCCGCAAAACGTCGCCCCCATGACAACCGCTCCTTCGCTCCCCAAGGAGCTTTGGGAAACCCAAAAAACAACAGGCGGGCAAACAAGCAGGGCAACGACGACCACTGCCAGCGGGCAAAGCACGAAAGAAACCGCCGCCGAAACACAGACCAGCCAAGCGGGCGCGTTGAAATACGATTTCGATTACCCCAACATCCACCCGGCGCTGGCGGTGTTCAATCAGCACGAATGGCACCTGATGCTCGTCAGCCGGCGCTTTGCGCTGCCGGCGGATTATGCGCCGGAAACCGCCGTGTGCGTGCCGGGTGTCTACAAAGAGGAGCTGAAGATGGACGCTCGGGTTGCGCCGATCTATTACGAGATGTATAAGGCCGCAAAGAAGGATGGCGCGGAGCTGATCCCTTATTCCGGCTACCGCAGCATCACGCGGCAGAAGGGGAACTTTGAACGCAAGATCGCCTACTACCAGACGCAGGGCAACAGCTACGCGCAGGCGGTCAACCTTGCCGCAATGGTGATTTTGCCGCCGGGCTGCAGCGAACACGAAGCCGGGCTTGCCATGGACATCACCCGACCCGGCGTTTGGGGCGCGGTGGAAAGCTTTGAGGATTCCAAGGAATTTGCCTGGCTCCAGAAAAACGCGGCAAATTACGGCTTTATCCTGCGCTATCCAAAGGATAAGACGAAGATCACGCAGGTGAGCTACGAGCCATGGCACTGGCGTTATGTGGGCAAGGAAGCCGCCTTATTGATGCAAAAAAGCGGCGAATGCCTGGAGGAGTACCTGGAGTCAAGAGCCAAGAGCACAGGCTGAGGTGAAGATCTTTCGCCGCTACGCCGTCGGCTTTGCGCCCGTCATTCCACATCCTTGCGCGCGAGTACCTGCAAGGCAGTCCAAAGAAGAATCTTAAGGTCAAACAAAAAGCTGTGCTTCCGGCGGTATTCCGCGTCAAGGCGCAGCTTTTTATCGTCGCTGAGGGTTGCCCTGCCGTTGACCTGCGCCCAGCCGGTCAAGCCCGGCGGAAGATCGTAAATGCCTTCCTCCGCGCGTCTGCGGCGAATCTCACCCTCCTCCGGGATCAGCGGGCGCGGACCCACGAAGCTCATCGTCCCTTCCAGGATGTTAATCAACTGTGGCAGCTCATCCAGGCTCAGGCGGCGTAAAACGCGCCCGGATCGGGTGTAGCAATCCTCGTCCTTTATTTCGCGGAAGGCGGCGCTGCGCGTGTCCTTGCGCATGGTACGGAATTTTCGGATCCGGAACAGCGCGTTCCCCCTGCCCACGCGTTCCTGCCGGAAGATCACCGGACGGCCGTCGTCAAGCAAAATCACCAGCGCAATCATGCAAAACAAGGGCGAAAGCGCCAGCAGGGAGCACAGGCTCAAAATCACGTCAAAGGCACGTTTCATGGGTGTTTTCACTTTCTGCGTCAAGGTTCCAGGGGTTGTGCCTGCTGCTTGAGGTAGGCGTGGATGAAGCCGTCCAAGTCGCCGTCCATCACAGCGGGGATATTGCCGTTTTCGTACCCTGTGCGGTGATCCTTCGCCAAGGTATAGGGCATAAAAACATAAGAGCGGATCTGGCTGCCCCAGGCGATCTCCATCTGTACGCCCTTAATATCCTCAATTTTATCCAAATGCTCGCGTTCCTTGATTTCAATCAGCTTGGATTTGAGCATACGCAGCGCAACCTCACGGTTTTGATGCTGGCTGCGCTCCACCTGGCAGGAGGTGACAAGACCCGTGGGCAGATGCGTCAAACGCACCGCTGAGGAGGTTTTGTTGACCTTTTGCCCCCCCGCGCCGCTGGCGCGGTAAACATCCATTTTCAGGTCGTCCGGGTTTAGCTCGATGCTGTTATCCTCCGTGATTTCCGGCATGACCTCCAAGGAAGCAAAGGAGGTATGCCGCCGCCCGGAGGAATCAAAGGGCGAACAGCGCACCAAACGGTGCACACCGTTTTCGCTTTTGAGGAAGCCATAAGCATTTTCGCCCTCAATCACCAGCACGGCGGATTTCAGCCCCGCTTCCTCGCCGTCGAGAAAATCCACCAGCCGCGCCTTAAAGCCGTGGCGCTCGCTCCAGCGGGTATACATGCGCACGAGCATTTCGTTCCAGTCCTGCGCTTCGGTGCCGCCCGCCCCGGCATGGAAGGTTAAAATAGCGGCGTTGCTGTCATATTCCCCGGTGAGCAGTGTGGAAAGCGTCTGTTCCTCCAGCGCGGCAATCACCTGCTCCACGCTGTTCCTGCACTCGTCAAACAGCGCCGCTTCCTCTTCCTCATCCGCCAGGGCAATCATGGTCAGCGCATCCTCAAAGCTGTTTTCCAGCTTGCGGTAAGCTTCCGCCTTCGCCTTGAGCCTTGCCGCGCGTTGCAGCACCGCCTGGGAATTTTTTAGGTCGTCCCAAAACCCACCGGCGGCGCACTGCCCTTCCAGTGCGGCGATTTCCCGCAGCATCGCATCAAAGCCAAGGGCATCGCGCAGCTCACGCAGTTTTTCGCGCTGCCCTAGCAGCTGAAGGCGAAGCTC
>JAISQZ010000170.1 GCA_031273905.1 Oscillospiraceae bacterium
CATCGCCACAGTTGTCACCTTTGCAGCGGGAATTTTGGCGGCCTATGGTGTGCTGCGTTTGCCCCGACGGGTCAAGGGCGCGTGCGATACAATCCTCACAATACCGATGGTGCTGCCCCCTACGGTGGTGGGTTATTTCATTTTAGTCACTGTCTCACCCAACAGCGCACTTGGCAAGGCACTGTTCACTTGGTTTGGCATTACCGTCACCATGCGCTGGTATGCGGCTGTGATTGCGGTGATCATTGTCACGTTTCCGCTGATGTACCGCACGGTTCGGGGTGCGTTTGAGGCGTTTGATAAGAATTTGATCGACGCGGGCAAAACGCTGGGGAAATCCAATTCTTATATTTTCATGCGCGTGCTGCTCCCAAACTGCAAGCAGGGCATTTTGGCGGGAACCGCGCTTGCCTTTGCGCGGGGTCTGGGCGAATATGGCGCCACCAGTATGGTTGCGGGCTATATTGCCAACAAAACCGCCACAATCTCCACTTCGGTGGCCTATTTTTGGCAGATCAATCAAGACGACAAGGCAATGCTTTGGGTTATCATCAATCTTTGCATCTCGTTTGCCGTAATGATTATTATCAATTTTTTCGAAAGAGGTTACGGCACAAAGCCAAAAAAGCCACGCCAAAAGAAAGGCGGTGTGCAAAATGCCGCTGACTTGTAAAATCGAAAAGGACTTTGGCGCTTTTAAGTTGGATGTGGATATTGAGACCGAAGATGAAATCCGGGCGCTGCTTGGCGCTTCCGGTTGCGGAAAAAGCATGACCTTGCGCTGTATCGCAGGGGTGGTCAAGCCGGATAACGGCTTGATTATTCTCAATGGTATTACTTTGTTTGACTCAAAAAAACGAATCAATCTGTCCCCACAGCAGCGCCAAACCGGCTTTTTGTTTCAGGATTACGCTCTTTTCCCCAACATGAGTGTCGCAAAAAACATTGCTGCAGGGGTTCACAAGAAAGACCGCTCACGAAAAACGCAGATTGTCCGTGAAATGATCGCGTCCTTCCAGTTGGAGGGCTTCGCGCATTTATATCCCGCCCAGCTTTCCGGCGGGCAAAAGCAACGCTGTGCGCTGGCGCGGATTATGGCAGGACAGCCGGAGATTTTGTTGCTGGATGAGCCATTTTCCGCATTGGATAGCCATCTGAAATGGCAGCTGGAACAAGAACTCACAGCTATGATTGCATGTTTCAGCGGTCCTGTGCTGTTTGTCTCTCACAACCGTGATGAGGTTTATCGCATCTGCGAAAATATCACGATCTTGAACAACGGAAAATCTGAGCTAACCGGCGCGAAAAAAGACATCTTCAAAAATCCGGTTACACGCGCAGCGGCATTGCTCATGGGATGTAAAAACATTGTGGCGGCAGCCGCGGAAGGAAACAAGGTTCTCGTAGATGATTGGGGCTTTTCATTCGTGCCGGATAGCATTCCGGAAAGCCTCGGATATGTCGGCATTCGCGCAAACCACATCCAACCCGCCTATGAAGCTCTATCGCGTGCGCCTGTTCGATTCGCCTATGAAATTCTGTATGAGACAGAAGGACCTTTCAATCACATCATGACGGTGCGAAAGGCGGAAAGCAACTGTCAGCCGATACGCTGGGAGATGCCGAAAGCCACGCGCAAAGCGATTGATGATCACCCGCATGAGCTATGTATCCAGCAGGAACAGATTCTCCTGTTAAGATAGCGGATGAAGGTATAAAGAACAATTTTTCGCCCTCCTCCGTCACCCAGGAAAACACTTCGCTGTCAGCAAGAACAATCATCCCCGGTGTGATGAAATACCACTTTATCATCCGCTAACCAAAAAGCAATTTGCAAAAAACAAAAACACGTGGAAAACGCGTGGAAAATGCGGCGGATTTCCTTTACTTTTCCCCCGGGCTGTGTTATGATTGATCATCTGTTATTTTATCCTGCGGATTTTTTTTGAAGGGCTGTGGACTGATATGCCGGATCAAGCCTTGCTCTCCCGCGCGGCGGCGGTTGTGCCCTCCGAGCGCCAGCTCGCTTGGCAGGAGTTGGAATTTTACGCCTTCCATCATTTTGGCATCAACACCTTCACCGACCGTGAGTGGGGAACGGGCAGCGAGGATCCCACCCTCTTTCACCCGAAGGATCTAGACTGCCGTCAATGGGCGCGGGTGATCAAATCCGCAGGAATGCGCGGTATGATCCTCACTGCCAAGCATCACGACGGGTTTTGTCTTTGGCCGACGAAAACCACGCGGCATTCCGTTGCCGCCAGCCCTTGGAAGGATGGCAAGGGCGATGTGCTGCGCGAAGCTGCGGAAGCCTGCAAGGCCTACGGATTAAAATTCGGCGTCTATCTTTCCCCCTGGGATCGGCATGAGCTGTGCTATGGCCAAGGGGAGGCGTATAATGACTTTTTCAAGCGGCAGCTACGCGAGCTTTGCGGCAATTATGGCGAGCTGTTTTGCGTTTGGTTTGACGGTGCCTGCGGCGAGGGAAAAAACGGCAGGGTGCAAGCATATGATTGGCAGAGCTATTATGCTGTTATACGAGAAATGCAGCCCAATGCCGTGATTTCCGTTTGTGGCCCGGATGTGCGCTGGTGCGGCAACGAAGCCGGCGTCTGCCGCAGCAGCGAATGGTCTGTGGTGCCGCACTACGTCAGCCAGACAGGGGAGATTGCCGCAAAATCGCAGCAAAAGGAAAGGGATATTCCCAAAAAGATTGACCTGAGCCATTGGGATCTGGGCAGCCGCAAAGCAATCCGCAAGGCGGAAAAACTGATCTGGTATCCTGCGGAGGTGGATGTCAGCATCCGGGACGGCTGGTTTTATCACGAAAAAGATGATTATAGCGTCAAGCCCCTTTCCAAGCTGCGGGAGCTTTACTATAAAAGCGTCGGCGCGAACGCCGCGCTGCTGCTCAATATCCCGCCGGATAAAAACGGCAAGCTGCACAAGCGCGACTGCGAAACCCTGCTTTCCCTTGGCGCACAGCTTCAAATTGATTTCAAGGAGGATCTTGCGCAAGGTGCGCGGCTCTTCGCTTCCTGCCAAAAGGACGATCTGCACAGCGCACAGATGGCGCTTGACCCCGATCCGGCGCGATTCTGGCATTCCGGCGATTTTCATCAGCGTGCCGAACTGATCCTTGACCTTGGAGAAGCCTTTGATATCAACAAAATTGTCCTGCGTGAGCATATCCGCACCGGGCAACAGATTGAACGTTTTTCTCTCTGGTGGGATTTGAACCCCAACGAGGGCAAGCCAAGGTGGAAGCGCATCTGCAAGGGTACGGTGATCGGGCACAAGCGCGTATGCCGTTTTCCGGAGCGCCGTGTGCGCCGCTTTAAGCTCGTAATTGAGCAGGCTCGCTGCTTTGCAGCCTTACAGGCGGTGGAAGCCTACTGATAAGGCGCAGAATCAGCCCAAAAGACGCGAATGCAGCCTTGTGCAGGCAGCCCCTGCGCATACGCAGTATAAAAACTCTAACGGAATTAACAGGAGATTTGTTTTGATGAAAGCAACTGAGTGCACGCCCAGCCGGGAGCTGCCCATTGTTCCCCTGCGCGGGTTGGTGGTGTTTCCGGATTCTCGCGTACATTTTGAAATCAACCGCAGCAGTTCCATTGCCGCGCTCAAGGCAGCCATGAAGGAGGAGCAGGAAATCTTTTTGGTTGCACAAAAGGATCTGCTCACCGAGCATCCGCAACCGCAGCAACTGCACGATATGGGCGTTATTGCCACCGTGCGGCAGGTGCTCAAGGGTTCCTCCGGCGAGGGGGCGCGCGTTTATGTGGAAGGGCAGTGCCGCGCCGTGCTCAAGGAGCTGCTGCAAAGCAAGCCCTATCCCCGTGGCATAATCACACCAAAGGCCGAGCAGTCCGTCCCGGCCGAGGATAAACTGCTTGAAAAAGCCTTGCTGCGCCAGGCAAAGCATCTCTTCGACCGCTGCGCACGCTATATCTCCCTGCCGCCCGATATCCCGCTGACTGTTTTGGCGATGCGTTCCGCCGGAAAGCTGGCGAATTATATTGCCGACAGCCTTCCCCTGCCGGTGGAGGAAAAGCAGGGCATCCTGGAGGAAACAAAGCCCTTGGCAAGGCTAAAGCTGCTTTGCGTATTGCTGGCGCGGGAACGCGAGCTGCAGTCGATTGAGGAAAAGATCAATGAGCAGGTGCAGCAGCGCATGGAGCAAAATCAGCGCGAAGCCTTTTTGCGCGAACAGCGCCGCGCCATTTCGATTGAATTGGGCGAGGGCGATGGTTTTCAGGAGGAAGCGGCGGAATTCCGCGAACAGCTCCTTGCCCTGAACCTGCCCGCAGAGCAGGAGGAAAAGCTGCTCAAGGATTGTGCGCGGCTGGAGCGTATGCCGCCGATGTCGCCGGAAAGCGCGACGCTGAGCACCTATCTGGAGACCGTGCTTACCCTCCCCTGGCGGCGCGTGACCAACGATAAGCTGAACCTGGAGGTCGCCGCCAAAAAGCTGGAGCATGA
>JAISQZ010000193.1 GCA_031273905.1 Oscillospiraceae bacterium
AAGTGCTTTCCGGCGAAGCGCTGGGTACGCTGCGCCAGGGCTTCCGCTGCGCACTGGAACCGCACAACTGCAAAATCTTCCGCGGCGCCGTCGTGCCGGCATGACCGCACAGACCTGCCGTCGCTGCGGCGCGGCGCTTTCGGCGGACGAACGCGCCTTAACAAAAAAGCTGATCAACCGGGGCGCACAGGAATTTTTTTGCCTGCCCTGCTTGGCTTTGCATTTTTCCGTGACGCCTGAGCGGCTGCGCGAGCTGACCGCGCAATACCGCCGCCAGGGCTGCATGTTATTTGAGAGCAGCTAGCGCGGGTGCCGCGGGCTGTGCCGGCGCTACCCTTCAACGCCCTCTTTTTGGCGGATCAGGCTGTCCAGGCAATTCCCCACCAACGCCTCCGGGCGCAAATACCTTTGATAATACGCCTCGTTCCGTTCGCGCATACCCAGCGCACGGAGGGGATCGCACAGCAACGCTTCGCTTTGCGCCAGCGCCTCCTCCGGCGCACGGAAGGCAAGGTAGTTTTCCCCCGCCCTGAATTCTCCCGGAACCTCAAAAAACAGCGGCTCGCTCACAATCGCCTGCGCGGCGGAAACATATTCGCCGAACTTCCAGCCCGTGGACTGCGAAAGCCCGATGGTCGTCAGGCAGACGGCGGCGCGGCGCATGGTGCGCAGGTACCGGGCGCGACGGGTGTCGGTTCGGGGCAGGATCAAATCAGGATACATTGCCTGCGCAAAGCGGCTGTGCGCAAAACCTGCGGCGGCACGGCTGCCGTATTCCCTGCGAAGCAGACGGATCAGCTTTGCGCGGGTTTCGTCCATTTCAAAAATATAGGTAAGGTTCGGGTAACGCGCAAGCAGCCCCTCAATATTTTTGGGCGAACAGGTGGGGTCGTGCTCTTCCAGCGGGAACCAGGTGCGGGTGTGGAAAAGGATCCGCTCCTCCGCCGGGTGCGCCGCCGTCTGGGCGAAGCACTCCGGGTAAAACTGCCTGTCCGAAAGCCTGCCGAAGGGCAGACCCGCCAGGAGCTTGCGCAGCAGGATGTGCCGCTTGGCGGGATCCCGGAACGCACGCAAGGCTTCCGCCGGAATTATGCGGCTGTAAGGATTTCCGGGGCAGCTCAGGTGATAATTGAAGCCAAGCGGGTGCTGCAGGGCTGCACTTTCGCACGCGGCGTAATATTCCCGGCGGAAGCTCCGGCGAAAATAGCCGCGCACCGCAAGCGCCCGCATGGAATCGTCAAAGACTTCCGGCGCGACGTGAAGCCTGCCGTTATCGTGTGTGTCGAACACCGCCGCGCACCCATCCGCAAAACGGGCCAGCACCACTTGGTTGTGCCCAAACCGGTGCGCAAACGCCTCCCGGCGGCAACGCAGCGTCAGCTTCCCCTGCTGTGCAAGCAAAGCAAAGCCCACCAGAATTTGGCTGATGTGAATCGTTGCGTTCGGATCAAACCAAAGCTCCACGCGCTCCAATTGCGCACCCCTTTCACCACAAAGCTGTTCCCATAAAGTATAGCACCGCTTTGCCTGTTTGTCTATGTGCTTATTGCAGGAAAACAATATTTTTTTCTTGCTTTCTTTGTGAAATTCTGATATACTTTGTTGGGTTTCACTACGGAACCTTGAGAAGGGGGAAACTTGCGTGAAGATTGGCTTTCGCGGTTTGTGCCGTGGCTTTGCGGCACTGCTGACGTTCACACTGCTTTGCGGCGCCTGTGCAAAGCGGGAAAGTGAACCGCAATGGGTAAAATTGGATTATAGCATTGAATTCGCGCCGCCCGCCGCCTTGGGCAGGGAGCTTTCCGCGCTGTCCGACGGCGACCGGGAAACCTTGTATGAAGGTCAGCCGCGCGCGCAGGATATGCCAAAAAGCGGGAATGTGCTGATTTTTGATCTGGGGCAGCCAATCGACAGCATCGCCCGGCTGGTCTATACCCCACGGCAGGACGGCGGCACGGCGGGGCGGATTGAAAAATACCGCATCTATGTCTCCAAATCCGATATTAGCTATGAGAACCTGGAACTCAGCGACGACCAGCTTGAACTTGACGTTCTCTTTAACCTTGCGGGCGAAGGGCAGTTCGACTGGGAAAGCGACAAAACACAAACCGCGACCTTCCGCCCCCTGCGCGGGCGCTTCGTCGCGCTGCATGCCTTATTCAACGGCGGCGGCGGGCAGGCGATCAGCGCGGCGGAAATCGCGGTCTATCAAGGTTTCCGCGCGGATGAATCCTACGGTTCGCACCAGGAGGCGCTGTCCGAAGCCTTAAAGGTCGCGGAAGAAAAAAAGCTGCCCGGCGCACAGAAGACCGCCGATGCCTACAGCGCCCTGCTCGGCAACGACACGGAAGCCTTCAACCGCTTCACCAGCGAAGAACAGGCGCGGCTGCTCAACGAGATGACCGCGCTCAAAGCGCAATATCAAGCCCTGCCCCTGCGGGAAGCGCCGCAAAACGGCACGCTGTGGCTGGCGGACGACGGTGCGCCGGTGCAGGCGCACGGCGGCAATATCCTCTACAATGAAAGCGAAAAGAAATACTACTGGTACGGCGTGGATGCCTCCGGCGGGAACCTTGACGGCGGCGCTTACATTCTGGGGCGTGGTGTGCGCTGTTATTCCTCGGCGGATCTGATCAACTGGACGGATCTTGGTCTCGTGCTGCCGCTGGAGGACGCTCAGAAGAACCCGCACTTCAACCAGAATACGCAGCTCAGCCACCCGCAGGTGCTTTACAACGAGGCAAACGGGCAATATGTGCTGTGGTGGCAGCAAAGTGAGCTGCGCCAAGGCAAGCTGCAAAACGACTTTGCCGGCGTTGCGCTCAGCGACAGCCCCGCCGGACCCTTCCGCTGGCAAAGCAGCGGGCAGCTTTTGCTGCACAGCGCGGACGGCGGCGCAGCGCAATACGGCGTCAGTGACCTCTCGCTGTTTCAGGAAAGCGGCGGCAAAGCCTATCTGCTCTTCACCGCAGTGAGCAAGGAAGCCTTCCTTGTGCCGCTCAACAAGGATTACACCGGGCTTGCGACGGATGCGCGCAGCAAAACAACCGGCTGGACGCCCCTCCCCCCGGAAAGCTTCCGCACACAGGGCGCTCCGCTTTTGTTGCGCGGAGAGAAGACCTATTATCTCCTCACCCGGCCCGCAAGCGCCAAAGCATATGCGCCTATGGCTGTCTACGCCAGCGCTTCCCTTGCGTCAGACGCATGGGAAGCGGTCGATCTGGTTTTGATTGACGACGTTTGGGGCAACGGTTTTTGCAGCCAACCCTCCGCCCTTTTGCCCCAGCGGGATGAAAGCGGCGAGGTGATCCCCGGCAGCTACCTTTTGCTGGCGGACCGCAGCAATCCCTATGACCAGGAGCATGCCGGGTATCTCCGTTTGCCGCTGAAGATCAACGAAAAAAAGCAGCGCGTCACCGCCGAATGGACGGATAGCGCGGCGGTGCGGCGGGATATACACGCTCTCTCTGCCCCGGTCGTATTGCTGATCCTCGCAACGTCGCTGCTTTTCGCGGCCGGCGCGGGGCTTGGAGGCTTTTACTTGCTGCGCCGTCACGGCGTTTTCACAAAGAAAAAAACGGAAATCCCGGAACAACCGGCGGAGGGCACGGCGGAAGATGAACATGAAGACTAAGCTTTCACGCGGTGTTTTATCCGCCCTGTGCCTCGCGTTGCTGCTTACCTCCTGCGGCAAGGGGATCTATCTCCCCTTGCCGGAAGATTGCGCCTATGCCGTCGGCGATTATGTCCCGGAACAAAAAACGCTTTTTGACGGCAAAAAACAGCGCAACACCTTTGGCAACAGCCCCTTTTCCACCGTTGTGCCCAACCGGCGGGTGGTGGCGCACAAGAACGTGGTCTATTCTGCCGTCAACCCGCAGCAGCGCTTGGAGCGCATCGCGGCGGATGGCAGTGCCACTGTGTTGTTTGACGAAGCACCCGTCGGGCAGCTCAGCTTTTATGACGGTCACATCTATTTCAGCAATTATGTGCTGCAAAGCCCCAACGGCGATTTCGACAGCACGGCGCTCTATCGGATGAAGCCAGGCGAAGCCGCCGAAAAAATATACGAAGCCCGCGCGGAGGTGGAGCGTTTTTCCGCCTTCCAGCTTTGCAACGGCTGGCTCTACCTCACCGGCAGCCGGGAATTCCACACCTTTGGCGTCAAGCGCCTGAGCCTTGACGGAAAAACCGGCGGGAATCTGCTTTCCTCCACAGAAATCACGCAGGTGCAGGCGACGGGCGGCGCCATCTATTTTTTGCAGGGAGAAAAGCTTTACGGCTACCCCGTCCAAAGCCAAAAACCAGTGCGCATTTTGCCGGAAAGCGCCGTCAAAGCGTATTGCGTTGACGGCGGCAAGCTCTATTATACCGCCAAGGAAGCAGAGGGGCTGTTTTGCCTTGATCTTGCTACCAACAAAAGCGAAGCGCTGACCAAAACCAAAGCGGTGGACGCGTTCTTTGCCGCGGACGGTGCGCTCTATTTCACGGCGAAACCCCAAGCCGCAGCGGAGGACGACCTTCATGTTGCGCTTTACCGCCTGAAGGATGGAATCGTTTCCGCGCCGCTTGCCGAAAACTTGATGCCAAATGACCTGAGCTATCTTCAGCCGATCTTTGAAAACGGCAGGCTCTATTACTTCGGATGGGAAGCGGCGCACGGCTATGAATACAGCTATGACCTGACCACGGACGAAACCGCGCTTTGGCGGGACTGGGATATTCCCGCCAAAACAGAATGAATCTTGAGGGAGGTTTTCGCTATGAAATTGGAACTGGCTTATTCGGACGAGCTGCACAATTACGATATCTTTCCTAAGGTGATGCCGGTCGGCAAACGCACCTGTATCACCATCAAGCCCATGGGTCGGCACGCGGCGTTCACTGCGGAGGAATACAATCTAGCCATCTGCCCCTGGGACGAAGGCACGCCCTGGGATTACCCGAACCGCCGCAACGATTTCCTCTATGAAACAAAACCGGACGCGGACGGCTGTATCCGGTTCGAATTTGCGTTTTTCAGCGAGCAGCCCTACTTCGTCCGTCTCAACGACGGCGGCAAATTCAAGCTGCAATTGAGCGTCTATGCCGTGGCGGAGGATCTGGTGGGGCGTTATCCCTTCCGCGGCGACCTGCACATGCATACCAGCCATTCGGACGGCAAGCAGTCGCCGGAAATTGTCTGTGCAAATTACCGCAAAACCGGCTACGACTTTTTCGCCATCACCGACCACAACCGCTATTTCCCCTCTCTGGAAGCCATCGCGGCATATAAAGAAGTGCCGGTTGAGTTTACGATTGTGCCGGGCGAGGAGGTTCATCTTCCGAAGGATCCTGCTGGCGGGCACATCAACGACATCCATTTGGTCAATTTTGGCGGGGATTACAGCATCAACGCCCTCATCGAAGACGAGCGCACGCATGTCTTCGGTCTGCCGGATGACAAACGTTCCCGCGTTCCCAATCCCCCGCCGGTGCGCAGCAAGCAAGCGCACTGGTCGGAAATCGACGCTTACGCCCAAACGCTGAACATCCCTGCGGGCATTGAGCGTTACGCCTATGCCTGCTGCTGCTGGATCTTCGACGAAATACGCAAAGCCAATGGTCTGGGCATCTTCTGCCACCCCTATTGGATCTCCAATGTGTTGCAGGTTCCGCCCGCTTTTGTGGATTACATGATGGAAACTCACCCCTTTGACGCCTTTGAGGTGCTTGGCGGTGAAAATTATTTTGAGCAAAACGGCTTCCAGACAATCCAATATTATGAGGATCTTGCCAAAGGGCGCCGCTATCCCATCGTCGGCAGCACAGACAGCCACAATTCCTTCAACAACCGCAATTCGCACATCTGTTCCACCTTGGTCTTTGCCCCGAAAAATGAACGCCGCAGCCTGATTGATTCCATCAAGGCTTTTTATTCGGTGGCGGTGGATTCCATCAGCGCGGAGCCGCGCTACGTCGGCTCGTTGCGCCTGGTGCGCTACGCCTGCTTTTTGGAAAAGGAATTCTTCCCGCTGCACGACGAGCTATGCTTCGAGGAAGGCCGCGCCATGCGTGATTACGTCTGCGGGGAGACGGGCGCAAGGGAAACGCTGGAACACCTTTCCGGGCGCATGAGGGCGCAGCGCGAAAAATATTTTGCGTTTTGATTGACCGACAATTATGATTGACAACTGTGAAAGAAAGGATCCCACCCTATGAAAAAAAGAATTCTTGCCCTGCTGCTCTGCCTGACCTTCCTCTTCGCCGGAGCGGCAATCCCCGCCCAAGCGGAAAGCTCCGCCGTAAACACCGCTGCCGCGCTGACCCTGCCCGATGCCGTCAAGGATGGCATGGGTCTGTTTCACGCGGTTGAAAACGTGATCGCAGACGCCGCAGAGGACATCAAGGACGTCGTCACTCTGCCGCCCGCCACCCTGTTTTCAATCCGCGGCTTTTTCATTATCCTGGACAAGGTGATGTCCCAACTGATCAAGGTGCTCCTCACCACAATTGAAACCTTGCTGCCGCCCGTGCGCCACCGTGAGGACGCAAAGGATTACACCAGCGAAAACTTCCTCCCCGGGCGTGAAACCCTCCAGACGCAGGCGGGGGACCAGCGCTTCAGCCTAGGCTATGCCTCGGAATCCATCCTTCCGGCGGATTTTGGCGAAAAGCCTTACCGCATGGGCGGCTATGACTTCAACAAGTTTGCCACCGAAACCTATGACGATCTGCGCGTGCGCACCGTTGTGCTCGACGACGGCAACGGGCAGGGCGCGGTCGCTTTCGCGGTGCTTGATGTCATCGGTCTTGCCAATGCCGACGTGCGCGCCATACGCGCCAAGCTCAAGGATCTGACCGGCAGCGGCGCACTCGCCTCCGTCAACGTTGCCGTCACCCATACGCACAGCGCCATTGATTCCCAGGGGCTTTGGGGCAACGACCTTTTCGCCCTGCTCGCCAACAATTTTGGCAGCGCTTACCTCCCCTCCCTGATTGAGCCGATGCAGGGCGTTGACCAAACCTTCCTGCAAACAATGATCGACCAGACGGCAAAGTCCATCCGGGATGCCTACGGCAGACTGGAGGAGGGAACGCTCTATCTTTCAAAGAAAAACGCCAAGGGCTATTTTTCAGATAAAGTGGATCCCTATATCTATGAAGAAAATGTCTATCGCCTTCGCTTCCAGCCGGATGCGCTAAGCTCCAAGCCGACGCTGATCGCAAACTTCGGCGCACACCCGGAGCGCGTTGGTCTGATCACGGACGACAACCCCGGCAATGTGGTTTCGGCGGATTTTGTGCCTTATATTGAGGACATTGTGGATGATCTTGGCGGCTATAATTTCCTCTATATCCAAGGTCCCATCGGCACCAGGATATCCGCTGACATCGGTCCCGCAAGCGACGGTCTGCCTTGGAATCGCTTGGACGGCACGAAGCGTTACGGCTATGAAATGGGCTATTTCCTCCTGGGCATGACCAAAACCGAAGCGGAATGCGCGGCGCTTTACGCGGCGCAATACGCAAAGGATCTTGCCCTGATCGAAGAACACGGCGTTGCGCAGGGCGCTGCATACACGCTTTGGTACAAGGACTGGGTTGCCGCGGAGGAAACGCCTGTGGACGCTTTCCTCAACGTCGCCCACAAGGAATTTTTGGTCGAGGTCAAGAATCCCGTTCTCAAGGCGGCGGGTAAGCTGTGGCTGGCGGATAATAAAATGCTCTATGACCGCGCCACGGGCAAAACCTATACCCTCACAGAGGTTGGCTATCTGCAATTGGGCAACAGCCTGAAGATTCTGCTTCAGCCGGGCGAAACCTCGCCGGAGCTGCTGCTCGGCGGATCAAATCTGAGCGCGGAGGGTTCCGTCAGCGGCAAGGCGTTCCCGCTTGCGCCCTTGCGTGAAACCTTCGGCGAAACTGTCATTGTCTTCGATCTCGTCAACGATTCCATCGGCTATATCATCCCGGATAACGATTCCACCAGTTTCCTGCTGCGCTATGTGGACGGGCAACTCACCGATATCAACAGCCTTGGCTCAAACCTCAATGACGCGCTGCTGCTGACCTTCAGCACCAAGGTGGCTTCCACTGTGCTGAGCAACTTCCTTGAATTGGTGGATTCCCTCTCCTAATCCTGCCAAAAAATGCATAAGCACAGCGCGGCTTCCACTATTGTGAAGCGGCGCTGTGTCCTTTTTATTGACTTTTGCGCAGCAATATGCTACCATAAGCGCTGCAACACTTGGAGGGATAAGCGCATGAAACGAATTCTCATCCGCGTTTTGGCGGTCGCCGCAATTTTTTGCTTCTCCTTTGCCGCTTACCGGCTTTATGAGCATTACCGGCAGCGGG
>JAISQZ010000200.1 GCA_031273905.1 Oscillospiraceae bacterium
CACCGGAGGCTTTTGGAAGGGGCGCGACGAGCTGAATTTTGCCGCTACGCTGCCTGCGGTGCAAAAAAGCTTTGAAGCCTCGGGGCGCTTTGCGGCGTTTCGCTGCGACTGGAGGGAGGGGCAACCCCGGAAACCGCATTTTTTTTGGGATTCCGATGTGGCGAAATGGATGGAGGGCGCCGCCTATGCTCTGGCGCGGCATCCTGATTCCGCGTTGGAAGCCTTTGTGGAGGAATTGATTGACCGTATTGAGGAACATCAGGAAGAGAACGGTTATTTTAATATCTATTTCACCGTCTGTGAACCGGACGGGCGCTTCCGGCGCCGCGACTGCCATGAGCTTTATTGCGCGGGGCATTTGATGGAGGCGGCGGTCGCCTGGTACGAAAGCACCGGCCGCGACCGTTTTTTACGCATCATGTGCCGTTACGCGGATTGCATTGCGCGTGCCTTTAAAATTGAGGGAACGGCGGCATTTGCCACTCCTGGGCATGAGGAAATTGAGCTGGCGCTGCTGCGCCTGTTCCGCTGTACGGGGGAGCGGCGCTATCTGGAACTCGCACAGTTTTTTATCGACCAGCGCGGTGGGAACACCAAGGATGCATCGGGTTTTATTGACTGGGCGCAACCGAGCTACGACCAAAGCCACTGCCCTGCGCGCGCGCAGCACAGCGCGGAGGGGCACAGTGTGCGCGCGTGTTATTTTTACGCCGCCATGGCGGGGCTTGCGAAGGAGACCGGGGACACCGCGCTGCAAGCGGCCTGTGCGTCGATTTTTACGGATATTGTGACCAAGAAGATGTACGTCACCGGCGGAATCGGGCAATCGCACGTGGGCGAGGCCTTCACCCTGCCGTATGACCTGCCGAACGCCAGCGCATATAATGAAACCTGCGCGGCAATTGCGCTTGTCTTTTTTGCCAGGCGGATGCAGGCGCTTTCCCCGAAGGCGGTTTATGCCGATGTGATTGAGCGCTTGCTATATAACGCGGCGCTTTCCGGCGTTTCGCTGGATGGCAGCGCCTTCTTCTATGAAAATCCGTTGGAATGCCAGCCCGCGCTGCGGCACAGGGACGCTTCCGTCCGCCCGCAGCACCGCGGCAGGATGCCCGCAACGCGGCGCGTGGTGGATTTTAGCTGCTCCTGCTGCCCGCCCAACGTCACGCGCTTTTTTGCCTCCATAGGGGAGGATTGCTTTGGCGCCGCCAACGGCGGCTATTATGTGCATCAGTACATGCCATGCGAGATGGTGCATGGCGGCGCACGCATCCGGGTTGAAACAAATTACCCGGCGGACGGGGAGGTTCGCGTCTTTGCGGAGCGCTGCCGCTTCATTGCCCTGCGGATTCCGCAATGGTGCGCGGCGTTTTCCCTCAACGTGGATTACACGTTGTGCGAAGGGTATGCGGTGATTGAACGACCGATGGGCGAGATCGCCCTGCGTCTGCAAATGCAGCCCGTGCTGCTGCAAGCCTCCAACCGCGTGCGCGAAAATAACGGCAAAGCCGCCATGCAGCGCGGACCGGTTATCTATTGCCTGGAGGAAGCGGATAACGGTCCCTTGCTGAACAATCTTTCGGTTGCGCGGGATTGCCGCCCGACGGTTGCGTTCGACGCGGCTCTTGGTGTGCCGGTGATCAGCGCGGAGGGCTTGCGCCTGCCGGACAGCGAAGCGCTTTATGCGCCGCTTTCACAGGAGCGCCAGCCCGCCGTGCTGCGTTTTATCCCTTATTTTGCCTTTGCGAACCGTGAAGAAGGAGAAATGGCGGTATGGGTAAGGGTGGAGTGATACTATCCGCCCCAATCGGGCATACGTGCTGACGACGGCTCATTTTTATTTACAAGGGGGATGTGCGCATGGCAAAGCGCCACCGCGAAAAACAAAAAAGCATCATGCGCGGCGGCGGGAACCGCCTCGTCTTTTATGTGAAGGGCACCGATTGGCTTACATTGCTGCTTTGCCTGTGCGCCTCTGCGTGCGGGCTGGTGCTGGTGCATTCGGCCACGCTGCGCAGCATCCCGGAGGATGGCGGCATGTTTTCGCGCGATACGGTCATGATGGCGGTCTCTGTGGCGCTGGGTGTTATGCTCGCCCTTCTCATGAGCTTCCTTGATTATGAATTGATGCTGCGCTTTTGGTTCGTCATTGCGGGCGGCTGCCTGTTGCTGATGCTGATGCTCATTCCTTTTGGCTGGGCGCCGGAAAACCGCGCCGACGCAAAATCCTGGCTCACGCTGCCCATTCCCGGCTTCGAAATGAATTTGCAGCCCTCTGAGCTGCTCAAAATCGGTTTTATCATCTCCTTCACCTGGCATTTGCACAGGGTGCAAGGGGGGATCAATAAGCTCCTCAATATCGCGATGCTCGGCGTTCACGCCATGATCCCCTTCGGGCTGGTGATCCTCACAGGGGATCTGGGCAGTGCGCTGGTCTTTTTGTGCATCACTGCCGGGATGCTCTTTCTGGCGGGGCTGAAGCTGCGCTTTTTTGCGGCGATGGCGGCGCTTGCCGGGGCAGCCGCGCCGGTGCTTTGGGTGACGGCGCTGAGTACCTTTCAAAAAGAACGCGTCTATGCTGTTTACGCCCGCGATATGCTCACGGAGGAAAGCTACGAAAAAGTGATCCACCAACAGCAGCGCGCGCAATATGCCATCGGCTCAGGGCAGCTCTTTGGCAAAGGGCTGTTCCGTGGGGATTACACCCAGAGCGGCGCGGTGCCGGTCAACGAAAGCGACATGATTTTTTCCGTCGCGGGCGAAGAACTGGGCTTTGTGGGCGCGGCGGCGCTTTTGCTGCTGCTGGCGCTGCTGATCATCCGGCTTGTGCGCGTAAGCAGCCGCACACGCAACACCCGCGCAAGGCTCCTTTGCGGCGGCGTTGCACTGATGATTGGTGCGCAGGCGGTGATCAACATCGGCATGTGCCTCAAGCTGCTGCCCGTGATCGGCATCACGCTGCCTTTTTTCAGCGCGGGCGGATCTTCCAATTTATGCCTTTATCTCACCATCGGGCTGGTGCTGACGGTCTTTCGTCATCAAAACGAGCATGAGGACACACAGTCGTATTTTGACTATCTTTATTCATAACAGTCCCCGCGTCCCATTGCTTGACATATGACAAGTCTGTGAATTTTTGTTGCGGTGCTTTTTTTCTCTTGCTTTATTGTTACAATTGTGTTACATTTGTAAGGATATGTAACTGTTTCAACCAAGTGCACAGAGAAAAGGAGTGTCGTTCA
>JAISQZ010000006.1 GCA_031273905.1 Oscillospiraceae bacterium
GCGCGGCGGGGTGTGATTGGGATACGGTCAATAAACTTGCCGAACAGAATGTAAAAAATGGGATCTGGGCGATCTGATTGAACTGACGGGCACGGTTTTCCGCACCCGCCGGGGTGAAATTTCTGTCCACGCGGCGGGGCTGCGTCTGCTTGCGAAATCCCTGCTGCCGCTGCCGGAAAAGTTCCATGGACTGACGGATACGGACACCCGCTACCGCCGGCGTTATTTGGATTTGATCATGAATCCGGAGGTGCAGGGCAATTTTGTGAAGCGCTCGCTGATCCTGCGGGCAATCCGCCGTTATTTGGACGGGCAAGATTTTCTGGAGGTTGAAACCCCCATTCTGGTGCACCACGCGGGGGGCGCCGCGGCGCGTCCCTTCACCACGCACCACAATGCGCTGGATGAGGAACTCTTCCTGCGCATTTCGCTGGAGCTGTATCTCAAACGGCTGATTGTCGGCGGGATGGAGCGCGTTTACGAAATGGGCAAGACGTTCCGCAACGAAGGCGTGGATGCCAATCACAGCCCGGAATTTACCCTGCTGGAAATTTACCAGGCCTATACCGATTATCACGGCATGATGGAACTGACGGAGGGCTTGTTCCGCACGGCGGCAATCGCCGCCTGCGGCAGTGAGCGCTTTTGCTGTGAAGGCACGGACTTTGATTTCTCCATCCCCTTTGTGCGCGTCGCCATGACGGATGCGGTGAAGCAGGTCACAGGCGTTGATTTTGACGCGATTTCTTTTGAGGAAGCAAAGGCGCTGGCTGGGGAACGTGGCTTGGAAGTTGCCAAGCGCCATCAAAAGGGGGATGTGCTCAACCGCTTCTTTGAAGAATTTGTGGAACACACGCTGATTCAGCCCACCTTTGTGCTGGATCATCCGGTGGAAATTTCGCCCCTGACCAAGCGCAAGCCGGGCAAACCTGACCAGGTGGAGCGCTTTGAATTGTTTATTATGGGCAGGGAATTTGCCAATGCTTATTCTGAGCTAAACGACCCCATCGACCAGCGCGGGCGCTTCGAAGCGCAGGAAGCCCTTTTCGCCCAGGGCGATGAGGAAGCGCAGCACACAGATGAAGATTTCCTTACGGCGCTGGAATATGGGATGCCCCCAACCGGCGGCGTCGGCATCGGCGTTGACCGCTTGGTGATGCTGCTCACTGACAGCCACACCATCCGCGACGTGCAGCTCTTTCCCACGATGAAACGGGTTGCAAATTGATGAAAAGCACAGCGCAGAGGATCTCCGTTTTATTGGCGGCTTATTGCGGGGAACACTATTTGGAAGCGCAGTTGGATTCTATTTTGCCGCAGCTTGGCGCGGACGATGAGCTGCTGATCTCCGACGATTCCCCGCCGGAACACCGCGCAACCTGGGCGATTGCGCGGCGCTATGCCGAAGGGGACGCGCGGGTGCGCGTGCTGGAGGGCCCCAGAGGAGGCGTGGTAAAAAATGTTGCGTTTTTGCTGGGGCGGGCGCAGGGTGCGCTTCTTGTGCTTTGCGATCAGGATGACGTTTGGCTGCCGGATAAATTGAAACGCCTGCGGGAATGCTTTGCCGACGAGACGGTTTTGCTTGTTGTTCACGATGCAAGGGTCGCCGACGAAGCGCTGCGGGTGCAAGCCCACAGTTTTTTTGCGGCGCACGGCAGCAAGCCCGGGCTTTTGCAAAACCTTTGCCGCAACAGCTTCATTGGCTGCTGTATGGCGCTGCGGGCGGAGCTGATCCCCGTTGCGCTGCCCTTCCCTAAAAATCTTCCCATGCACGACCAGTGGCTGGGGCTGCTGGCACAGCGCCATGGGCAGGTTCTTTGGCTGGACGAGCCTTTGATTCTTTACCGCCGCCATGAAGGTGCGCTCACCGGTCAAAAAACCGGATTGGCGCAAAAGCTGCTCTGGCGGCTGCAAATCGGCACAGCGTTGCTGCTGCGCAGCAAGAATTCTACAAGACGGAGAAACGAATGACGGATTATCAAGTCACCGGCAGCATTGTGACACACAACAACCGAAGCACGATTGCCGAAACCCTGCGCACTCTGCTGGAACAAACCAAGGGTGTGGCGTTTTCGCTTTTTCTGGTGGATAACGCCTCGCGGGACGGAACGGCAGAGCTTGCGGCAGCCCTCGCCCCCGAAGCACAGATGATCCGTTCCAAAAAAAACCTGGGCTTCGGTGCGGGGCATAATCTGGTGCTTGACCGGCTGCAAAGCAAATACCACGCCATCATCAACCCGGATGTAATCTTGGAAAGCGACGCCATCGCCGCGATGGCAGCCTATATGGACGAGCACGAGGATGTTGTGATGCTTTCGCCCCGGATCGTTTTTCCCGCCACGGGTGAAAGCCAGATCTTGGGCAAGCGCAATCCTACCCTGCGTTATCTGATCGCCAGCCGCCTGCGCAAGGGCAAACACGCCAAACGGCTGCTCCATGAATACGCCATGTGCGACTGCGACCTGAGTCAGCCCACGGAGATCCAGAACGCCACGGGCTGCTTTATGCTCATACGCACACAGGCGCTGAAAAAAATCGGCGGCTTTGATGAACGCTATTTCCTCTATTTTGAGGACTGCGATTTGACCCGCAGCCTAGGGCGGCACGGCAAAACGCTCTATTTCCCCGGCGCGGCGGTGCAGCATGTCTGGAACCGCGAAAGCAAAAAGAATTTTTTCCTCACCTTGGTGCAATTGCAATCCATGCTGCGCTATTTCCGCAAATGGAAACGGAAAGGATAGGGAACGATGTTTTTTCGGGAGCTTTACAATTACCGTTATCTCCTGCGTGAAATCGTTGCAAAAAACATCAAAATCCAGTACCGCAATTCGGTGCTGGGCATTTTCTGGACCTTCCTGCAGCCTTTGCTGACCACTCTGGTGCTGGTGTTCATTTTCGGCTATCTTTGGGGGCGCGACAGCGGCGAAGATATTGTGAACTACCCCATCTATCTTCTTTGCGGGCGGCTGCTTTACGAATTTTATTCCCAGTCCACCAAACGCGCCATGCGTTCCGTCACCAACAGCGCTTCGGTGATCAAAAAGGTGAAGGTTCCCAAATATATCTATCCCCTCTCCAACGTCATTTCCAATTTTATCACCTTCCTGATCTCCCTGCTGGTGCTGGCGGGCTTTGCGCTGTTTTTTTTCCTCACAAAAAATGACCCGCCCCGCATCACGCCCTACGCTCTGCTGTTTCCCGCACCGCTGCTGATACTGTTTCTGCTGTGCACAGGCATCGGTCTGATTCTTTCCTCGCTTGCGGTATTTTTTAAGGACATTGAATACCTCTATGATGTGTTTTGTATGCTGCTCTTTTATTTTACGCCGATTCTTTACGCGCCCAGGCAACTGGGCGGCAACCGTGTGCTGCACATGGCGCTGATGGCTAACCCGCTATATTCCATTTTGGAAATGTTCCGCGACTGCGTGCTGCGCGGGCAGCTGCTCAATCCCAACCATCTGTTTTACTCGCTGGGCTTTTCGCTGGCCGTGCTCCTGATCGGCGGGATTCTTTTTTGGAAAAAGCAAGATAGATTTATCCTCTACATCTAGGAAGGTGCCAAAACCGATGGAACAGCCCGCAATCCTGGTGGAAGACGTCAGCATGATGTTCCACATGAACAACGAAAAAATTGACAACCTCAAGGAATATGTGATCCGCGTCCTCAAGCGCAAGATGCAATACACGGAATTTTGGGCGCTGCGCAACGTCTCCTTTGCCGTGCAGCCGGGGGAACGCTTGGGGGTGCTTGGCTTCAATGGGGCGGGCAAAAGCACGCTGCTCAAAATCATTGCCGGAGTGATGAAGCCCACCAAGGGCAAGGTGGAAATCCGCGGCGTGGTGGCGCCGCTGCTGGAACTGGGCGCGGGCTTCGATATGAACTACTCCGGGCGCGAAAACATTTTCCTTTATGGCGCGACGATGGGCTTTTCGCGCAGCTATGTCAGGCAGCGCTATGATGAAATCATCGCGTTCAGCGAACTGAAGGATTTTATTGACGCGCCGGTGAAAAACTATTCCTCAGGGATGCGCGCGCGGCTGGGCTTTTCCATCGCCACCGCCGTGGAACCGGAGGTGCTGATTGTGGACGAAGTGCTCAGTGTGGGCGACGCGAAGTTCAAGGCGAAAAGCGAGGCGAAGATCAAGGGCATGTTCGATCAGGGCGTGACGGTGCTCTTTGTTTCGCACAACACCGCGCAGGTGCGCAGCCTGTGCAACAAGGCAATCCTGCTGGAAAAAGGCGGCATCCTCGCGCAGGGCGAGGTCAATCAAGTCTGCGATATCTATGACGGCATGGTCAAGAGGAAATAAAAGGGGGAAGCTTCCGATGGTCATCGCGGCAATTCTGGCGGGCGGCAGCGGCAGCCGCATGGGCAACAGCGCCATGCCCAAGCAATTCCTGCCCCTTGGCAGCAAGCCGATCCTGCTGCACACGCTCGAAAAATTTCTGCTGCACCCTGAAGTGGAGCGGGTGCTTGTCCTTTGTCCGCACGCGTGGATCAGCTTCACAAACGACCTTTTGGCGGAGTATCTGCCCCGGGGGATGGAGGTGACGGTGCTGGCGGGCGGCGAAACCCGCAACAATACCCTGCAAAACGCGCTGGATTACGTTGACGCGCACTTTGGCGGCGGGGAAGACCATATCCTGCTTACGCATGACGCGGTGCGCCCCTTTGTCAGCCACCGGATTATCAGCGAGAATATCGCTTCGGCAAGGGAGCACGGCGCTTGCGACACGGTTATCCCCGCCACCGACACCATCGTAGAAAGCGCCGACGGCACGCTGATTTCGTCCATCCCGGAACGCAAGATGATGTTTCAGGGGCAAACGCCGCAAAGCTTTCGGGCAAACAAGCTGCGTTCACTCATGGCACAGCTGCAGGCGGACGAAGCCGCCATTTTGACCGACGCCTGCAAAATCTTCACCATGCGCGGCGAGGCAGTCGCCATGGTAAGGGGCGAAACGCACAACATCAAAATCACCTATCCCTACGATTTGAAGGTGGCTCAGGCGCTGCTCGGGCTGGAACAGGAGCCCGGCGATGATTGACGTGATTTATCGCCTGACCGCGCCGGGCAGGTTTGAAATCGCCTACGAGGAGCTGCCGCTTTGCGAGGATCAGGTTCTTCTGCGTCCGCGCTGGCTTTCCATTTGCAAAGCGGATCAGCGTTATTACCAGGGGAACCGCTCCCCGGAAGCGCTCAAGGCAAAGCTGCCCATGGCGCTGGTGCATGAATGCGCCGCCGAGGTGGTGCGCGACCCCACAGGACGCTTCGCGCGCGGTGCGCTGGTGGCGATCTGCCCCAATCTGCCTGTGCAGACGGATGAATTCATTGCAGAAAACTACCTCTTCTCTAGCCGCTTCCGTTCCAGCGGCGCAGACGGCTTTTTGCAGGAATATGTGCTTTCGGCTCCGGATCGCCTGATTCCCGTGCCACAAAACACCAGCCCGGAAATCTGCGCTTTTTTGGAGCTTATCAGTGTGGCGATGCATTCCATCAGCCGCTTTGAGCGCTTTTCGCACCGGCGGCGCGAACGCCTTGCTGTTTGGGGCGACGGCAGCCTGGGCTATATCACGGCGCTGCTGCTGCGGACGCTCTATCCGCAGGCCAGGTTGACAGTGCTTGGCACCGTGGAGGAAAAGCTTTCCTATTTTTCTTTTGCGGAGGAACGCCTGGATGTGCGCCGGGTGCGCCTGGTCGAAAAGGAAAGCCTTTGCGACCATGCCTTTGAATGCGTTGGCGGCGCGGGCTGCCGCAACGCGATCAACCAGATGATTGAAGCCGTTGCGCCTGAGGGTACGCTGGCGCTGCTGGGTGTAAGCGAAAACTTTGTGGATATCAACACCCGCATGGTGCTGGAAAAAGGCCTGCGGCTTTTTGGCTCCTCCCGCTCCGGCGTAGCGGATTTCGCGCGCGCCGCCGCTGTGCTGGAACAAAACCCCATCCTTGGGCAATACCTGGAACGCCTGGTCAGCCGCGTGCTGCCTGTGCGCTCCATAGAAGACCTGCACCACGCCTTTTTGCTTGACGGGCAGCAAAGCTTCGGGAAAACGATTTTGCGCTGGGAAATGTAGCCGGTCGGAAATCGGGCGCGGGCGGATGCCGGAGGGCGAGGATCAAAGCATTGCGCAAATCCGGCTTTTTGTCTCAGGCGAACCGGCTTCCGGCATTTGAAAATAAAAAGGGGGCGGCGTTGATGGCAAACCTTGGGACACAGGTCAAAAAATACGTTTCAAACAACGAATTCATCGCTTTTTTGGCATGCGCGTTCTTCTTCGCAAACATGCAGGGGATGGTGGGCAACTTCCGGCAAAAATATTTGGTGGATGTGCTGGGGCTGGCAAACGAAAGCGTCTCTGCAATCAATTTCATCTGCAATGCGGCAGGCTTCGCGCTTCCTTTCTTTTACGCCATGCTGGCGGATCGCGCACCCAAGCCCGGCAAAGCGAAGTTTAAGCCCATGGTGCTTATGGCGGCGGTGCCGGCGGGTATTTTTTCTGTGCTGATGTTCATCGCGCCCTCGGCGCTGTCTGAGCTTTCCGTCATCTGGATGATCGCTTACCAATGCACCGTCACGCTGCTTTATAACGCAAGCATTTATTTTGCGGGTACATTCAACTACATCGCCTATGTTATTTCGCCGGAGCACAGCGAGCGTGACCGGGTGCTTTCCTTCCGGGGGATTTCCAGCGCCATCGGCAATTCCGCGCCGCTGGTGGTCGTGATGGCGATCGGTCTGCTCAAAAAGCCGGGAATCATCAGCGGCGGGGAGGCCATGACGTATCTGCTTTCCTCCGTGCTGTGCGCCCTGGCAAGCACCCTGACCCTGCTGTTCGCCATGCGTGTGCTGAAGGAGCGCATTGCTTACAGCAGTGAAAAGGAAAATCCCCTGCTCGGCTTTCGGGATGTGCTCAGGAACAGGCACGCGCTGCTGGTGCTGTTAAGTGAATTTATCAAGGGCTTTCGCGCCATCGCAAGCTATATGGGCGTGTTCCTTGCCGCAGCACTGCTGGGGGATGCGAGCAAGTTCCTCCTCCTCGGCCTGCCGACCGGGATCGGTACCTTTG
>JAISQZ010000054.1 GCA_031273905.1 Oscillospiraceae bacterium
CGGGGACATATAGCTCCTTCACCAGTTGCCTGCCCGCAAGCGCAGCGGCAACGTCCGGCTCCGCCTTGGCAAGCGCCAGCGCGTCCGCAGCGGAAATATCCGCCGAAACCCGCAAGCGCACCTTGCCCTTGCCGTTGATTTGCACAAGGATTTCGGTCGTTTGCTCAGCGCATTTCGCTTCGTCAAAGACGGGCCAGCTTTGGTCGGTGATCCTGCCGCCAAAGGCAAGGCTTTCCCACAGCTCCTCGCAAAAATGCGGCGCAAAGGGGCTGAGCAGAAGCAGGTATGTTTTCAATTCGCCCCGCGCAACCGCGCCGCTTTCGCAGATTTTATTGAGCAGCGCCATGAGCGCCGCAATTGCGGTGTTGTGCTTGAGGTTTTCGGTATCGCTGCCGACCTTCCGGATGCAGCGGTGGAACTCCCCTTCCAGCGCGGGGCGATAGGTTTCGCCCTTGGTCACAATATCCTGCAAAGCCCAGACGCGGTCAAGAAATCTGCGGCAGCCCTTGATGGAGGCCGAATTCCAAGGCGCGGTTTTCTCAAAATCGCCGATGAACATTTCATAAAGGCGCAGGGTATCCGCGCCATAGGCGTTGATGATTTCATCCGGATTGACCACGTTCCCGCGGGATTTGCTCATTTTCTGCCCGTCTTCGCCCAAAATCATGCCGTGGCTGGTGCGTTTGCTGTAAGGCTCCGGCGCAGGCACCACGCCGATATCATAGAGGAACTTGTGCCAAAAACGGCTGTAAAGCAAATGCAGGGTGGCGTGTTCCATGCCGCCGTTGTACCAGTCCACGGGCATCCAATAATCCAGCGCTTCCCTGGAAGCCAGGGCGTTCTTGTTTTGCGGATCGCAATAGCGCAGGAAATACCAGGAGGAGCCGGCCCACTGGGGCATGGTGTCCGTTTCGCGCTGGGCCGCCGCGCCGCATTTGGGGCAGGTGGTGTTCACCCAATCTGTCAGCAGCGCCAGGGGGGATTCCCCCGACGCGGAAGGCGCATAATTTTCCACCTCAGGCAAGCGCAGGGGCAGCTCGCTTTCCGGCAGCGCCACTGCGCCGCAGTGCGGGCAATGCACAATCGGGATCGGCTCCCCCCAGTAGCGCTGACGCGCAAAGACCCAGTCGCGCAGCTTGAAGTTAACCTTTTCTTCGCCCAGACCTCTTTCGCTCAACCAGGCGATGACGGTCTTTTTCGCCGCATCCACAGGCAGACCGTCCAAAAAGCCGGAATTGACCATCACGCCGCTGGCGCAATCGGTAAACGCTTCCGCTTCAACATTGCCGCCCGCCACCACCTCGACGACCGGCAGACCGAAGGCGCGGGCAAATTCCCAGTCGCGGGTGTCGTGCCCCGGCACCGCCATGATTGCGCCGGTGCCGTAGCTTGCCAAAACGTAATCGGAAATGAAGATCGGAATTTCCTTGCCGCTGACGGGGTTGACCGCGCAAACGCCCTGCAGGCGGACGCCGGTTTTATCCTTGTTGACCTCAGTGCGCTCAAAATCGGACTTTTTGCCCGCCGCGCACTGGTACGCCAAAATTTCCTCTGTGTTTTGCAGCCGCTCTTTCCAGGTTTCCAAAAGCGGGTGTTCCGGGGACATAACCATATAGGTTGCGCCAAAGAGCGTATCCGGGCGGGTGGTAAAGACTTCCAGCGCATCCCCCGCCGTGGTGGCGAAGCGAACCTGTGCGCCGGTGGAACGCCCGATCCAGTTGCGCTGCGAAAGCTTGACGCGCTCAATGTAATCCACGGTTTCCAAATCGTCCACCAAACGTTGGGCGTAGGCGGTGATTTTGAGCATCCACTGGCTTTTCCGCCTTTGAACCACCTCGCTGCCGCAGCGCTCGCAAACGCCGCCGACAACCTCCTCATTTGCCAAAACGCAGTTGCAGCCGGTGCACCAGTTGACCGCCATCTCCTTTTTATACGCCAAGCCACGCTCAAACAGCCGCAAAAAGATCCACTGCGTCCATTTGTAGTAATCCGGGTCGGTGGTGTTGATCTCGCGGCTCCAGTCGAAGGAAAAGCCCAGCGACTGCATCTGCCGCTTGAAGTTAGCGATGTTGTTCGCCGTCACCGCTGCGGGATGCACGTGGTTTTTGATCGCGAAATTTTCCGCGGGCAAGCCGAAGGCATCCCAGCCGATGGGGAAAAGGACGTTATAGCCCTGCATCCGCCGGATGCGCGCGATCACATCCAGCGCGGTATATGGGCGCGGGTGCCCCGCGTGAAGCCCCTGCGCGGAAGGGTAGGGGAATTCGATCAGGGCATAAAATTTGGGGCGTGTGGAATCCGTCGTTGCGCGGAACACGCCGCTTTCCTCCCAGCGGTTCTGCCATTTTCGCTCCACCGCGTGGACGTCATAGGGCTTTGGCATAAGATGACCACTCCTTCCAGATGTTAGGGACGCTCTATACAAGGCTGCATTTGCGCCTTTTCGGTTGATTTTGCACCTTTGAAGACGCTCACTTCAAACGTTCGCCGCGCAGGCCCGAACCGACGACGCGGGCGGGCGGCGCACACGCCTCCCGCTCCAATAATGCGCCGCGGAAGGCGGCAAAGGCACTGGGCAGCGCGTAAGCTTCCCGCAGCTCCCGCAAAGTCACCCAAACCAGCGCCCCGCCGGAAGGCGGCTGCAAAAGCCGCAGCTCCATCCCCCGCATGTGCCATTCAATGTGCGTGAAGATATGCTTTGCGCACTTGCCGGGTGAAGCGCTTGCAATGCTTTCCGGCGCTATGCTTAGCTGCGCGGCAAGGGCTTCCCAGCCCCCCAAGGCGTTGGGCAGCTCCCACAGACCCGCCAGCAAGCCCTTGCAGGGGCGGCGGCGCAGGGCAACGCGATCTTCATACCAGCAAAGCAGCACACAGCGCTCTTCAACGCGCCGGGGCTTTTTTGGGGATTTGACAGGCAAAAGCGCTTGGAGCTTTTGTTCGTTTGCCGCGCAATCCCCCGCCAGGGGGCAGGCATCGCATTTTGGGGCGCCGTTTGGCAGGCAGATCAGCGCACCCAGTTCCATCAGCGCCTGATTGAAAGCGCCGGGGCAGCCTTGCGGCATCGTTTGCAGCAGGCGCAGGGCGGTTTCTTTTTTCACCTGCTCCCGCGCAACGTCATCAAAGCGCCCTTCCAGGCGCATGATCACCCGCAGCACATTGCCGTCCACGGCGGGCGCTGCCACGCCATAGGCGATGGAAGCGATCGCGCCGGCGGTATAAAGCCCGATGCCGGGCAGCCTGAGCAATTCCTCCACACTGCGGGGCAGCGTGCCGCCGAATTCACGCAGCAGCAGCTGCGCGGCTTTTTTTAGGTTCCTCGCCCGGCTGTAATAGCCCAAGCCCTCCCAGAGCTTGAGCAGGCGGTCGTCCTCCACAGCCGCCAGGGCCTCAATGCTCGGCAGTGCGCTGATGAAGCGCCGGTAATAGTCCTTTACCGCTTCCACGCGCGTTTGCTGGAGCATGATTTCCGAAATCCAGGTGTGGTAGGCGCTGGGTTCGCGCCGCCAGGGCAGGTCGCGCCGGTTTTTGCTGTACCACGCCAGCAGCAGCCGTGCCGTCGCTTCGTTGATTCCTCTCACGCCTCCTTAATGATTGTGCAAAATAGTATAACATATTTTTCCGGGCAATGCAACAGGCGGATCGGTGCGCTTGTGATTTCCAGACCGTTGCGCCTCAAATATTTTCACGAACAAATTTCTCCGGGGCGCACGGATTGACAAAGCGCCGCAATTGCGCTACAATGGAGCAATGAAGAGAAGAAAGGCATGGTTCCAACGATGAGCAACGAAAGCAAATCAAAAGCAGAGCTGCTGCGCGAGGAGCTGTTGCGCAGCCAGAAGCACGCCTGCGAGGTTCTCAGCGAGGAGGAGCTTGCGCAGGCGGACGCGTTCTGCGAGGGCTACAAGGTTTTTCTGGACGCCTGCAAAACAGAGCGGGAAAGCGCGGATTTTTTGCTGGAAAAGGCGACCGGGCTGGGCTTTGCGCCGTTTGAGGAGGGCAAGCGCTATCCGCCCGGCGCGAAGCTTTTCGTCAACAACCGGGGCAAATCGGTCATCCTTGCCGTGCTTGGCACAGCGCCCCTGGAGGAGGGACTGCGCCTGGCGGCGGCGCACACGGATTCCCCGCGCCTGGACCTCAAGCCCGCGCCCCTCTATGAGGAGCGGGCGCTGGCGCTGGCGAAGACGCATTACTACGGCGGGATCAAAAAATACCAATGGGCCGCCATCCCCTTGGCGCTGCACGGCGTCGCGGTGCGCAAGGATGGCTCCACAGTGCGCATCCGCCTGGGGGAAGCGCCCGGGG
>JAISQZ010000118.1 GCA_031273905.1 Oscillospiraceae bacterium
TGCAGAAAAGGGAAGCAAAGCTGCCGCCTGCGCCGCCGGAGGCGCCCAGCGCCAAGGATTGCCCCTATTGCTGCTCACAGATCCCCATAAAAGCTGTGCGCTGCCCCTGCTGCACCTCCATACTGGAGGAGAACGCCGAGAGAAGAATACAGGAGGGAGAAGCGATATGAAATTAGGCTGCATCGGCACCGGCATGATGGCAAGCGCTATGCTAAAAGGCGTGATTGCGTCAGGCTTTTTGTCGCCGGAAGAAATTACCGTCTATGACAAATCGCCCGCAGCGATGCGGAAGGCGCAAGAACAGCTCGGCGTACAAACGGCCTCCTGCGCAGAGGAGGTGTTTGCCGCAGCGCAGACGGTGCAGCTTGGCGTAAAGCCGCAGGATATGCCGGCCTTGCTGGGCGGGCTGAGCGACACCATCCGGCAAACGCGCCCGCTGCTGCTTTCCATTGCCGCGGGGATCAAGCTTTCCGTGCTGGATCCCGCGGAGGAACGCCGTGTGGTTCGCCTGATGCCCAACATCAACGCAACCGTAGGGCAGGCGATGACCGCCTATTGCCCCAACCCCCGCGTGACGGGGGAGGAAGTCAATTTCACCGCCGCCTACTGCGCCTGCTTTGGCAAGGCGGTTGCGCTGGAGGAAAAGCATTTTTCCGCCTATTGCGCCTTGGCGGGCAGTGCGCCGGCGTTTGTGTTTTTGTTCCTAGATGAACTGGCGCGCGCCGGCGTTTCCGCAGGTCTGCCCAAGGCGGCCGCGCTGGAAATCGCGACACAGACCGTCCTTGGCAGCGCGGAAACCCTCCGGCAAAGCGGCGATACCCATCCTTACGCCCTGATCGACCAGGTTTGCTCCCCTGCGGGGACGACCATCGCCGGGATCAACGCCCTGCGTGAGCACGGTTTTGCACACGCACTTTCGCAGGCAGTGCTGGCAGCCTATCGCCGCGATATCGCGCTAGGGTAGATAATCCTCCAGCGTCTGCTGCAGCTGCGCGGCATCACGGATGGCAATGCCGGTGCGCAGCGCCTGACGATCCGCTTCCGGCAGGTCGCCAATCACCGCCTCAAAGGCGGCAATCCGCTGCATCTGCGCACCCTCAAAGACGTAAACCGCGAGTTCCCCCGCATCCTCCCGCAGCAGATAACGAAACGTGACGGCGCTCGTCTGCGTGGAGGAGGGCTGCGGTGCAGGGCTGCGCCGTTGACTGAGACCCGTTACGCTAAGAACACAGGCGGTCAAAATGCAAAAGGGCAGCATTTTTTTGGATATGCGCATTTACTTTTCACCTCTATCGCTTCCATAAGAGTAGTTTCTTCATTCTTTTCCATACTATTCCATGGCGGCTCCGTTTGGCTCTCCCAATTTTTGAACAACTGAGAAGAAGGGAACACAAGGCATGGCAAAACAGATAAAACAAACAAAGCGCCACAGGCAAAGCAAACAGAAAAATAAAAAAAAGGTCTCTGGCTTGCGCAGGGCAATGCGCGCGGTCTCCTTGGCGTTGCTGAGCCTGATTCTTATCGGCGCACTGAGCCTGCTCGTTGTGGGCGGCTATTTTTTCATCAATGTTTATTCCGTCGTCTCCGGCGGCGCGATCATTGATTTGGATCTGGAAAAGCAAACCCAGAGCCTGACCAGCGTCATCTACGCCTATGATAAGGATGGCAAGGAGGTGGAATATGCCCGCCTGCACGGGGAACAAAACCGCATCTGGATTGATCTTCCCGATATCCCTAAAAACATGCAAAATGCCTATATCGCCTTGGAGGACAAGCGTTTTCGTGAACACAAGGGCGTGGACTGGGTGCGCTTCATCGGCGTTCTTACAAAATATTCCTTTTCACAGGGCGCTTCCACCCTCACACAGCAGTTGATCAAAAACGTCACCGGCGAAAAAGACGTCACCGCCATCCGCAAATACCGCGAGATCCTTACGGCGCTCAACATGGAACAGCACTACGACAAGGATACCATCCTAGAAGCATATTTGAACACTCTTTACCTTGGGCGCGGCTGTTACGGTGTTCGCACCGGGGCGGAAAAATATTTCGGCAAGGAGGTGGGTGAGCTAAATCTTGCCGAATGCGCATCCCTTGCGGCGATCACCAAGGCGCCCAACCTTTATGATCCTTTGCGCAACTTAGATGAAAACCGCGCCCGCCAGATGCAGTGCCTTGATGAAATGCTCGCGCAGGGTCTTGTAACCAAAGCGGACTATGATGAAGCGGTCGCCTACAAAATGATCTTCACCAACAGTCCGGAATACAAGAATACGCAGAAAAAAACGGAGGAGGAGCAAAACGCGGCGCAGCAAAAGAACAATTTTTATGTGGATTTCATCATCGAAACAGTGCTTGCCGATTTGATGAAGCAAAAAGAAATGAGCAAAACAGAGGCTACGCGGCAGCTCTATTACGGCGGGCTGAAGATTTACGCCGCAGTGGATATGGATATCCAAACTCAATTGGAGGACGTATACAAAAAACGCGTTACGTTCTCGAGCTTCAAAGGAACCAAGGAAAAGCCCGCGCCGCAATCCTCCATGACAATCATGGATTACCAAGGTCGGGTGGTGGCAATCGCCGGGGAGGCGGGTGAAAAATCCGGCAACCGCAGCCTTAACCGCGCCGCCGCAAGCTGGCGTCAGCCCGGTTCCACAATCAAGCCGCTTTCTGTTTACA
>JAISQZ010000145.1 GCA_031273905.1 Oscillospiraceae bacterium
GTTCGTAATGGAAGCGCAGCAAGAAAAACGCAGGCAGATGGTGCTTGGCGTACTGGGCGGCGGTCTGGTGGGTATGCTCAACGGTTTGCTGGGGGCAGGCGGCGGGATGCTCGCGGTGCCGCTGCTCAAAAAGCTGGGTCTGGAACAGACCAACGCCCACGCCACGGCGGTCGCCGTGATTTTCCCGTTGACGCTGCTTAGCACCGGGGCATATTTATGGATGAACCGCTTCTCGCTGGGCGATGCCTCCGGTTATCTCCTGCCCGGCGCGGCGGGTGCGGCGCTGGGCGGAATGCTACTGGCGAAAATTCCGGCGAAATGGCTGCGAAAAATTTTTGCCTGCTTCATGATATGGGCAGGAATACGGATGGTGATGCGCTGATGCGGTGGCTGTGGAACCTCCTTGCCGCCTTCGGCGCCGGCGCCCTTGGCGCGATGGGCATGGGCGGCGGGGGCATCCTGGTGATCTACCTTACCTTGGCGCTTGGCACAGAGCAGCTCAGCGCCCAGGGGATCAACCTGCTGTTCTTTTTGCCCTGCGCGGTTATTTCCATGCTCATCAACGGCAAACGCAGGCTGATTGACTGGAAGCAGGCGGGAAAGCTTGTAGCAGGCGGTTTGCCGGCTGCGCTGCCCGGCATCTGGCTTGCCGGGCGGCTGCAAACGCGCTGGCTGGGCTGGATATTTGCCGCGTTTTTGATCGCGGTTGGTCTCAAGGAGCTTTTTGCGAAGCAGAAACAGGCGCAAAAATAGAACGCTCCGCTCCCTGCGTGCGTTTTGTGCGCAGCGCCTCAAATAAAATCGCGGTCAAAACGCCAACGCCGGCTCCAAGCGTGTTTAAGAGCAGATCGTCCATTTCCGCAAAGCCGATGCGCAGGAGGTATTGCAGCAGCTCCATCAGCAGGCTGAACAGCGAGGGCAACAGCAGAGCCAGCCAGGTTTTTTGCCGCAGCAACCCGCGCAGAAAAAATCCCAGCGGGAAGAACAGCAACACGTTTCCAGCCAAGTTGACGATGTTCTCGTAGGCAAGCCAAGGCATGGCGTGCATTTCCGCCAGCAGTTTTTTGATTGAGCGGAAGGGAACCAGGTTGGGAATCGCCGCCATGCCGACGCTTTGACGCGCCAGAAAAAAACTGTAAAACAACACAAGGCAGTGAAAGCACAGCAGTCCGACTCCCGCGATATGAAAAAAGCTTGCAAAGCCCTGCTGCGGGGCGGCGCCAAGACGCTCCGTGGGCAGCAAAAGCCGCGGCAGGCAGAGAAAAAGATAGCAAGCAAAGGCGATGGTCAAAACCGCCATGACGCGGTCATAATAGAAGAGATAGATCCAGCCGCCGGGAAAGCCCGCAGCCCGCTGCGCCCGCCACTGCGCCGCCATGGCCCACAGCGCCATTCCGGCAAGGAAAACATTCATGCCGATGGCACAGCTCCGCAGACCTCCGGGAAGCAGAAGCGCCAGCGCCCCTAGCAGCAAACCAAACAGGGCTGCGCTGCCAAACTGCCATGCCGCAAGCCCGATGGAAAAAAACGCCGGCTGAATTCCCGCAAAAAACAATAACGCAAACACGCACGGCTGCAAAACGAGCTGCCATACGTTATTTTTCTGTCGCCCGGCGAAAGGAATCGGCATGAAAAGCATCTCCTTCCTTCGGCACTGCTTCAGTGCTGCTCCAACAGGCCCGAATCATCTTGAATCCAAATATCCCTGCAATATCATCACTGCGGCAACCGCGTCCACCACCCGCTTTCGCTTTTGACCGCGCACGTTGACAACGCTCAGCGCCCTGTGCGCGGCAACGGTGCTCAGGCGCTCATCCCAAAGAACCACCGGCAGCCCCGTGCGCGCTTCCAGCTGCTTTGCAAGGGCTTCGCAGCCGATTGCCCGTTCCCCGCGGCTGCCGTCCATATTCAGCGGCAATCCAAGCACGATTGCTCCCGCGCCGCGCTCTTTTGCAATGGCGCAAAGCGCGGTGAGCAGTTTTTTTCTGGAATCACTTTGGATCACCTGCACCGGTGAAGCCAAAACTCCCATCGTGTCGCTGACGGCCACGCCCGTGCGCACGTCACCGTAATCAATACCCAAATGGATCATACGCGTCAATTCCCGCCGAACAGGCCGTCAAACCAATTGCCAATGCCGCTTTGGCTGCTCTCAACGGTGCTTTGCGTGGTGACCGGCACCGCCGCGCCGCAGGAACTGCACGTTTTGGGGAGGTTATCCACCTTGTACCAGCCTGTGGCGGTGTTCGCGCAGTTGCTGCTTGCAAGCAGACCCGTGCGCGTGCAATAGGACTTTTTGACCGCCTTATCGCTCCGCGTGAATTTTTTATCCGGGTCAAGGTTTTTGTGGATCCGGTTGAAGACCTCCGTCCAGATACGCGCGGCGGGGTTTTCGATACTGCCAAGATCGCGCGGCTGGTCATAACCGAACCAAACGGAGGCTACGTAATAGGGCGTACCCGCGGCGAACCATCTGTCCTTGTTGTCGCTGGTCGTTCCGGTTTTCGCAAAATGCTGGAATTTCTTGATATACTTGTCGTTGCCTCCTTCGGCATAGCTGCTGATGGAGACCGTTTGCAGCATTTCGTTCATAATAGTGGCGGTTTCCTCCGAAAAAGCGCGCTTGACCACCTGCTGACCCTCTTGCTCCAAAATCATTTCGGTGCCGGTATAGTTGGTCACCTTGTAATAGCAATAGGGGGCGTAATACATCCCGCCGCTGCCAAAGGTGGCATAGGCGGCGCATTCCTCCAGCGTACTAAAACCGTTGCGCATCGCGCCCACCGCCATGGAGGGCAGCACCTGGTCATTGACGGAATCCAGCTTGGTGAAGCCATAGCTGTCCTTCAAAAACTGGAAAGCCTTTTCCACCGTGACCTTTTCGTTGACCGTGCGTGCGGCAATGGTATTGAGCGAACGCTGCAGACCATATTGCACGGTCACGAATTTGCCGGTGCCGTGGGAACCATCCGCGTTTTTTGGCCACATATCGCCCCGGTAAACAAAGGAATAATTTTCCATCAGGGTGGACCAAGTGATAAGGTTTTGCTCAATGGCGGGACTGTAAAC
>JAISQZ010000148.1 GCA_031273905.1 Oscillospiraceae bacterium
GTTATCCTCCATGGTAAAATGAAGGTAAAGGCAGTTCTTTTCCTCCGCCCGCTGCACCCATTGGGTATAAAACCAATGCTGCGGAAATTCCGGGTTGCAGTTGAACCAAAGCTTTGAACCCTCCAGCGAACAGCGGGCGACCGCCTGCTCCACAAAGGAGCGGGGCATCAGCGCCACCTCGTCGAGCAATATGCCGCCCAGCGTCATGCCTTGGATCAGCGCGGCGGAGCCTTCGTCCTTGCCCCCGAAAAGGTGAAAGCGGTTGCGCATCCCGCCAAAGCTGATTTCCACAAGGTTGCGGCTGATTTTTTCTTCGCAGCAAAAACCGAGTTCCCGCAGTTGCGGCAGCAGCGAAGTGATGATCGTGCGCCGCAGCGAAGTGACCGTCTTGCCGCAGATGGCAAAATCGCAGTCCCGGAACGCGAAAAAGCTCCACGCAACAAAGGAAAGGCTCATGCACATCGTCTTGCCCGAGCGCACCGCGCCGTCGCAGATGATCCCGTCGCAGCCGCTCCACGCGCTGCTGGGATACCACCAGTGCAGCACGCGCAGTTGCTTGGGCGAAAAGCGCCGGATTTTTTTAGCTCCCGCGATCGCAATCCCCTCCCACCGAGCGTTCAAGCGCTTCGTAAAAACAGCGGGCCTCCTCCTGCCCGTCCGCCGCGCCGCAAAACGCTTCAAGGCGCTGCAGCGCCTCGCAGCGGTCAAAAAACTTGATTTCCAGCCCGCCGCCCTTGGGGCGCTTGATGTCGCAGACGTTAAAGATGTCCAGCGTTTCCAGGAATTCCTGACCGGGGGCTTCTTCCAAGAACAGCAGCTTGAGCGCATCCGTCCCCGCACCGAAGGCAAGCCTGCGGTAACCCGCCATGACCTCCGCCCGGTGCGCTTGCGGTGCGCCGCCCCGCGCAAGCGCCCGCTGGATCTCCCTGCGCCCTAGCAGCTTGTTTGCCGCGTGCTGCGGGTTTGCCCTGTAACCCGCCAGCGCCGCCGCTTCCCGCCCGTTGCGGGTTCGACGGTAAAAATCGCAGAAGCTTTGTTCCTTCGCGCTCAGGCGTTTTTTGCCCTTTTTTTTCATTTGCCCGTGCTGCAAAAAATAACCTCCCTTCACTATGCCCGCAAAAGCCCGCCGGGTGTCCGGAAAAAGCGGACAGCCGGCGGGCTTTTGCAATTTTTTTTTGCGGCGCGGGCGCGGGATTTATCCCGGAGGAACCCACGGCGCACTTCACTGATTCGCCTATGGTTTTATTGCGGCGCACTATCCATACACAAGCTGTAAATAATTTTCACGCAATCCGCACCTCAAACACCGCGCAGAAAACGCAGGGGTGCTGGATGTTGCGCGTGCTGCCGTTCCACGCGGCGGGGCGTCCCTTTTTCTTGGAATAATAATAAGGCGGGGTGGCATCCTGCCCGTGGGCCACATATTCCTGCTTAAGCACCACGCCGCTTTCGCTGAGGAAGGTGACCAGGTACTCCTTGGGGGCATAAACCGCCGTGGCGACGGTATCCTTCAGCACAAACGCAACCTGCGGCTCCCAGTGATCAAAGCGCCAGCCCTTGGGGGGTCTGGGCGGCTGCGGGCAAAGGGCGGTTCTGCCGTGGCGCACGCGCTTTTGCCCAAGATATTTTCCGTTCGCGTCAAAAAATTCTACTTTATACGTCTTTTCCAGCACGTTGGCTATGCCTCCTTGCGCTTCCAAAGCGCTTCATTTTCAACATCCCGCGCTGCGGCGGGCAGCAGGCTGACCGTCTGCACCGCCTGCGGCTGCATTTCCATGTCAAAGATCCTCACCCCGCCGCGCGTCAGCGTGAGCAGGCAGGGTCCCGTCACCGTGCAGCGGAAGGCGGGCAACCCGTTTGCGCCGCGCAGATGCAGGCAGGCAATGTCCGCCTGCGTAAGCACACAGCCGTAGCTCCGGCTGCCCAGCGCGTGGACGGCGGGTCTTTCCGCGTCGCGCAGATCCAGCATCTGCACACAGCACATGTCCGGCTCACAGCGTGCCGTCAGCCTGCAATCCTCCACGATGCACTCCAAGCGTTCCCTGCCGGGCGGCAGCAGTCTTGGCGCACCGCTTTCCGCAACGGACTCCAGCCTCCAGCCGATGAAGTGCCAGCCCTCCGGCGCCTCATATGCCGGCAGCGCCAGGCTGGTGCCATGCGCAACGATGCATTCCTCCAGCTCATAGCCGTCCTTGTCATAAAAGGCGGCGTAGTAGGTTTCGCGCTCCAATTCCTCGCGCAGGTCGCGCGGTTCGGTGACGCAAAGGCGCTCGCCCTGCCAGCGGCGCACAACGCAGCCCTCCGGCAGGTGGGGGATCTGCGGCAGCGGCGCGTTTTCCCCGTGGCGCACCATAACGGCGGAAAGCAATTTTCCCGCCTCGCTCAAAAAGCGCACAGGGTATTCCTTTTGCGCCACAGTGGCGCGTACCACCATATCCTGCGTTACGCAGCCAAGCGCTGCGCTCCAGCCGGTGTGCACCCAGCCCTCGCCGCAGCGGGGGGAATAGGTCGGCGGCATAACGGCGCAATGGGATTTGACGGTGCGTGGCGCGTCCTCCAGCGGCAGGCCCTCTTCGTCACAGAAGGTGACGGCATAAACCGGACGCTCTGATTCCGGCGCAGGGAGCGCTTCCGTGAGCGCGACGCAAAAAATATCGTCGGTCACCCGCCCCGTGCTTCTGCTCCAGCCGGTAAAGCGCCTGCCCTCCGGCACATGATAGCAGCAGATATCCGGCGGAGCCGGTTCGCCAAAGGCCAGCACCATCGGCGGCGCCGCGGCCTGGGCATGGGCCACGCGCTGCGGCGCACCGATCACCTTGCCGTTGCCGTCAAGGAAGTAAACCGAATGCAGGCGCTCCTCCGTTTTTGCGCGGAAGCTCTGATCGGTCGTGATGCAGCGCAGGTCGCCGTCCCAGCCGCAAAAACGTTTGCCCTGGGCGGGGCGGTAATCCGGCGCCGCGGCATCCTCGCCATGGCGCACTGTTTGCACAGCGCCCGGCAGCGCAAGCGCTTCACCGCTTTCGTCCAAAAAGGTGACGGTATATTGGCGGCGTTCGTAATGCGCGTCAACCACCTCATCCTGCTGTACGCGCTGCAGCGACGGCGGGCTGAAGCAAACAAAATTCCAGCCCTCCCGGGCGGGGCTGCAATCCGAGGGGTAGTGTAAGCAATCCGCGCCGGCGCTGACGGTGATTTTATGGAATGTGGAGCCGGGGGAGCCTTCCTCCACAAAGCGGAAGGAAACCGTGCAGGTCAACGGTTCCCCGGTTTTTGTATAGAACATGCCCATGCTGCAGACACCCTTTCTTTCGCTTCACAGGACGATTGTAGCCCGCGAAAGCGCGGATGTCAATGCGTTACGGCAAAGAAGCGCTTGTGCGCCGCGCTACTTTTTGTGCAATTGTAAAATGTTGTGTGCTTTTTTTGTGGCAAACAGGCAAATGCTGCCGCCAAGCAGCGCAAGCAGCGCCCAAACCGCTGCGGTGTGCCGCCAGCCGAAGCGTTCCGAAAGCAAAGCGATGCCGAACATGCTCAACGCGCTGCCCACATAGGTGAAGGCGTTGATCAGCCCCGCCGCCGCGCCCACGCAGCCAAAACGCGCAAAGCGGGCGGGCAGTTGGCAGACGAGCATCAGGTTGACCCCGTGCATGGCGCTTACCAGCAGCGCCATGAGCGCTACGCTCAGCGGCAGGGAACGCCGGAGCAGCAGCGGCAGCACGGCGGCGGCGGCAAAGCCGATGCCGAAAAACAGCACGGCGGCGTGCAGCTCATTCTGGATTTTCCGCTGCGCCCAGCCCGCCGCATGGATGCTCAGCGCCGCAAACAGCGGCAAAACCGCAGCGGTGAGGACGGATTTTGCGGCGGAAAAGCCGGGGAAGCCCTCGCTGACTAGGACGGGCATCCAGGCGGACGCGCCGTCGCGCAGAGCGCCGTGCAGGACCACGGCAAGCAGGATGGGCGGCAATCCAAAGCCGAGGAGCAGCCGCCCCGGGCGGACGCGCCGCGCGGCTTCCGGCAAAACGGTCTTGTCCACCGCTTTTTCGCCCGCGCCCTTGGGCAATGCGGCGCCCCACAGCAGCGCCGCCGCAAGCGCCGCCGCCGCGCAGAACGCAAACGCCCAGCGCCAGCTGTGCAGCCAGGTGACGCTGGCCGGCACCAGCAGATAGACCGCCGCTGTACCAAAGGCACTTGCGGCCGTCACCTGCACGCAGGCGCGTCGGTAATCCGCCGCGCTGAGCAGCTGCGCCATGATCTGCACCAGGGAAGGCCAAAGCATCGCCTGCGCCAGACCGTTGACGCACCAAAGCGCCAGCATCATCCAAGGCAGCTCCGGCAGGCGAAAATGGAGGCTGGCAAGGCAAAGCAGCAAATTGCACCCGGCGCTGAGCGGCAGCCCGGTCAGGATCATGCGCCGCGCGGGGATTTTCCGCAAAAGCAGCCCGCACAGAAGCTGCCCGGCGCCATAGGCGGCAAAGCCGCCGACACCGGGCAGGCTGAGCAGACTTTTGGAAATTTGCAGCTCCTCCAGCATCGGCATGATGGCGGCGGCGTAATTTTGCCGGGTCAGGTAGCTGGCAAAATAGACGAACCACGCCAACGCAATAAAACCCCGCACCTGGCGGGGTTTTGCAAGCTTTTGCGGCGGCAGCTCATTCGTCATCGTTTGCTTCCCAATTGTGCCAAACGCCCTGCACATCGTCGTTGTCGTCAAACATTTCCAGCATCCGGCTCATATTCCTGATATCCTCTTCCTCCGTAAGAGAGACACAGGTGGCGGGGATATACGCAATTTCGGCGGAAAGGAAGCGGTAGCCCTTCGCTTCCAGCGCCTCACGCACAGTGCCCAGGTCATTGGGGGCTGTGCGGATGTCAAACAGATCGTCCCCGGCAAGGAAATCGACCGCCCCCGCTTCCAGCGCGTCCTCCATCAGCGCATCCTCGCCCACGCCCTCCGCCTGCGCCAGCAGCACGCCCTGTCGGCTGAACAAAAAGGAAACGCAGCCGCTTTGCCCAAGGTTCCCGCCGTATTTATCAAAGTAATGCCGCATGTCGCCCGCAGTGCGGTTGCGGTTTTCTGTGAGGGTCTCCACAATCACCGCCACACCGGAAGGACCATAGCCCTCATAGATAATTTCCTCGTAATCCGCGCCGCCGCTTTCGCCCGCCGCCTTCTTGATGATGCGTTCAATGTTGTCGTTGGGGACGTTGTTGTCCTTCGCCTTGCTGATGATATCCTTAAGCTTGGCGTTGACAGAGGGATCCGAACCGCCCCCGCGCACGGCAACGGCGATTTCGCGCCCGATTTTCGTAAAAATCTTGGCGCGCTGCGCATCGGTTTTTTCTTTCTTGCGTTTGATTGTGCTCCATTTGGAATGACCTGACATGACGGAAATCCTTTCTAAACACTGTTACTATTCCGCTGTAAAACGATAGACAAGATTTTTTTTGAGAGGGTTTTTTGCTGCGCAAGGAGGACAACAGCGCCCGTGCGCCGCAAAAGCCGTCAGCCGTTCCACAGCCCCAGCTTCTTCATGGCTTTTTCCACCGTTCGTTGCGCAAGGCACCCGGCGGCCTGTGCGCCTTCGGCGGCGCAGTGCCTGAGATAGGCGGGGTCGGCAAGCAGACGGCTGCATTCCGTCTGCAACGGGCGCAGCTCCTCCGTTACCGCCTGCGCCACCGCCAGCTTGAACGCGCCGTAGCCCCTGCCGCGGAATTCATCCTCGATTTGCGTAAAATTCTTGCCGGTGACGCAAGCGTAAATCGTCATCAGATTGTTGATGCCGTCCTTGCCCTCGGCAAAGCGCACGCAGGACTCGGAATCTGTCACGGCGGATTTGAATTTCTTTGCGATTTGCTCCGGGCTGTCCCGCAGGAAGACCGTCCCCTTTGGGTTCGGGTCGGATTTGGACATCTTGCGGCTGGGATCCTGAAGCGACATCACGCGGGAGCCAAGCTTGCCGATATAAGGCTCCGGCACGGTGAAGGTTTTGCCATAAAGCCCGTTGAAGCGCTCCGCGACGTTGCGCGCAAGCTCCAGGTGCTGCTTCTGGTCGTCGCCCACGGGGACGTAATCCGCCTGATAAATCAGGATATCCGCCGCCATCAGCGTGGGATAGGAAAACAGCCCCAGATTGACGTTATCGGCGTGGGAGGCGGATTTTTCCTTGAACTGCGTCATGCGCATCGCTTCGCCGAACTGCGTATAGCAATTGAGCAGCCAGCTAAGCTGGCAATGCGCCGGAACGTGGCTTTGCAAAAAGACGATGTTTTTCCCCCGCCGCAGCCCAAGCGCCAAGAGCGTGGCAAACAGCTCCATGCTCTGCCCGCGCAGCTGAGCCGGTTCCATGCGAACCGTGAGCGCGTGGAGATCCGCCACGCCATAGAGACAGTCGTTTTCCTCCGCCATGCAGGCCCAATTGCGCAGCGCACCCAGATAATTGCCCAGCGTCGGCACGCTGGTGGGCTGAATCAGGCTGAGCACGCGCTTGCGTTTTTGCGGGGCTTGTGTTTCGGGCATGT
>JAISQZ010000029.1 GCA_031273905.1 Oscillospiraceae bacterium
GTATCGGGCAAACGAAAGACGTTATGGTGCACAAATTCATAACAACGGGAACGATTGAAGAAAAAATAGACGGTATCATAGAGAGCAAGCAAAAGCTTGCAAGCGATGTTATCTCCGAAACAAGCGGCGAAAATTGGGTGACGGAACTGTCCGACAGCGAGCTGATGAATCTCTTCAGGCTGGAGGTGCGGTGATATGGGCTGGGGTTATGATTATTATAGCACACCCTCTGTGGCGCAGCGGAAAAAGCAGGCGGAAAAACGGCTTGCCAAGCTGCGCAAAAAACACCCCGATATCGCGCCTATCTCCATTGAGGGCAACAAAATCGCCAAAACATGGTGGGGCGTTTCGTGGTGCAAAAATCTTGAACGCTATGCCGATTACGAGAATCGGATAGGACGGGGCAGAAGCTATGTCAAAAACGGGCTGGTGCTTGACCTTAAAATCGCCGAAGGGCTGATCACAGCAATGGTCAGCGGCAGCGAGGTCTATGCAATCACAATTAAAATTGACAAACTGCCTGCCCGCAAGTGGAAAATCATATCAGAGCTATGCGCAAAAAGAATCGACAGCCTCGCGGCGTTAGCTGAGGGCAATTTCCCCGAGGAATTTGCCGAAATCTTTATGAAACAGGGCGACGGTCTATTCCCAAGTCCAAAAGAAATTCATATGGATTGCGACTGCCCTGACTGGGCAAGCATGTGCAAGCATATCGCCGCGGCGCTTTATGGCGTTGGCGCAAAGCTCGATACGGATCCGCTTTTGTTTTTTTCGCTAAGAGGCATCGACCCCAGTGAGCTGATAAAGAAATCGGTTGATGAAAAGATGAAAAGCTTGCTTGCCAATGCGCACAAAAAATCAAAACGAGTGATTGGCGATACCGACGCGGCGCGGATATTCGGGGTATAGGAAACGCGTCAATTGCCCGCGCCATCAGGAAATTTTAGGCGAAAAATTGAAAAATGCGGCGTCTGGCACCGTTATGTGTGCCGGCCGCCCCTTTATGTGCCAATAAGTGGAGCCTTTCCCTTTATTTCACTGCCGTTTTTCCCACCGACCGCATACACTAATAGCAACTTGAAATTTACGGGCGGCGAATCCTGCCTGTGCGTGGAAAATCATCTTTAACGGAGGAACGGAGCATGTGCGGCATCATCGGTTACGCGGGGACGGAGGAAGCCTGCCCCATTCTGCTTGACGGTCTGGAACGCCTGGAATACCGGGGCTACGATTCGACGGGGCTGGCGCTGTTCACAAAAGATGGCGGGCTGCTGCGCCTGCGGGCGGCGGGGCGGCTTTCCGCCCTGCGCCGCTGCGTGACACAGCGGCTGGAGCAGGGCGCCGACCTGCACGGCAACGCCGGTCTGGGGCACACGCGCTGGGCAACACACGGTGCGCCCACAAAGGAAAACGCCCACCCGCACCGAAGCCAGGAGGGCAAATATACCGTGGTGCACAACGGCATCATTGAAAATTACGCCAAGCTGCGCGGGGAGCTGGAGGCTGCGGGGATACGCTTTGCCTCGCAGACGGATACCGAGGTGATCGCACATCTGCTGGAACAGCTGGATACGGGGAACCCGCTGGAAACCCTGCGCCGGGCGCTGCCAAGGCTGGAGGGCAGCTACGCCTTGGGCGTGCTTTACCATGCGCAGCCGGGCACCCTCTATTGCGCACGGCGGCAATCCCCCCTGCTTGCCGCAAGCTGTGTGCGCGGCGTATTGCTTGCTTCCGATGCGGCGGCGATCCTGCCCTTCACCCGCACGATGTTCCGCCTGGAGGACGGCGAGATGGCACAGCTCCACGCCAACGGCGCAATCTTCTTTTTTGACGCGCAGGGCAGAGCCCTCCAAAAGGCGGCAACCGAAATTGCGCGGCACACCACAGCGGCGGATAAGGGCGGCTATGTTCACTTTATGCGCAAGGAGATCGCCGAACAACCGGAATGTCTGGCGCGAACGCTGGCGCCGCTCCTTTCCGGCGGCGAAATCCATCTGGGCGAAAGCGAAGCGGCGCTGGAAAATCCCGGCGGAATCCGCCGCGTGCTGTTTCTGGGCTGCGGTTCCGCCCACCACGCGGGCATAACCGGGCGGATGCTCGTGGAAGAGCTAAGCGGCATCCCCGCTTCGGCGGAGCTTGCAAGTGAATTCCGCAGCGCTGCGACAGCGGTGGATCGGCACACCCTTGCGGTCATCATCAGCCAAAGCGGTGAAACGGCGGATAGCCTTCAGGCGCTGCGTCTGGCAAAGGAAAAAGGCGCAAGAACCCTGAGCGTCATCAATGTGGAGGGCAGCTCCATCGCGGCGGAAAGCGGCAGCGTGCTTTATACCAGGGCGGGGCTGGAGGTCGCTGTGGCAACGACGAAGGCTTATTCCGCGCAGCTTGCGGCGCTCTGTGCGCTCGCGGCCCGGCTGGGTGCGCTGCGCGGGCAGGACCCCGCGCGGCTGCGGGATTTTGTCCGCAGTCTGGCCGCCCTGCCGGAGCTTGCGCGGGAGGTTCTCGCGGATACGGAAGCCACGGCCCACGCCTGGGCGCAGGAGCTTCAAAGCGTACAGCACGCCTACTTTTTGGGGCGCAATCTGGACTACGCCACGGCGATGGAATCCGCGCTCAAGCTCAAGGAGATCAGCTATATCCATGCGGAGGCTTATGCCGCCGGGGAGCTCAAGCACGGCACGCTCTCGCTGATTGAACCCGGCACGCCGGTCGTCGCGCTGTGCTGCCGCCCGGAGGTGATCCCAAAAACGCTCGGCAACGCGCAGGAGGCGCTTGCACGCGGCGCGAAGCTCTTCTGCGTCACAAACCGGCAGAACCCGCTGCCGGAACGCTGCCTGACGCTGCCGCCCTGCCATCCTCTGCTTGTCGCCTCGCTTGCCGTGCTGCCCATGCAGCTGCTGGCGTATCATTGCGCAGACCTGCGCGGGTGCGACGTCGATAAACCCCGCAGCCTTGCAAAATCCGTAACGGTGGAGTAATTTCCCTTTGATTAAACTCAACCGACCTCCTCCACCGTGCACCCGGTATAATAATGCTCCAGGATGGCGATATAATCGCTGCCCTGCCTTGCCATGAAGTCCGCACCGTATTGGCTCATGCCCACACCGTGCCCGTAGCCGGTGGTTTTAACGGTAAAATGCCCCTTCTCATAAACGACCGAAAAATTCGCGCTGCGCAGCCCCAGCGCTGTGCGCACTTGTCGTCCGCTGTATTCCTTCTTGCCGATGAGGATTCCCGTCACCGTTCCCGCCTCGCTTTGCGTTGCCTTGCCAAGCCATTCCGCCGGGTCATCGCCCAGAACCATCCCCTCCAATGTTTGCAGGGCGGTTTTCATTTCTGCCTGCGTGAAGACGGTGCTTTGGCTCAGTTCCGGCGAAAGGCGGTCGCCGGGGCTTGCGACGCTTTGCAGGTAGGGAAATTGCTCTCCCCAATAAACTGCCGCGCTTTCCGTCAAACCGCTGCTGACCGCGTGGAAGGCGGCAAGGATCGGCTTGCCCTCATAACGAAGCTCTTGCTTGAACACCGCCTGCACCACTTTCCCGAGCTTCCTTTCGTAAGCTTCATAATTTTCGCCCCACTTTTTTTTGCGTTCCTCCGGCGGCAGGTAGCCCTGGTCGCTCTCGCCGGAATCGCTGACGTATTTTTTGCCCTCCTCCCGCGTGCGGAATAGGGCATAGGTGCGGCACGCGACCGCCTGCGCCTTAAGGGCTTCCTCATGGTAATTCAGTGGCATTTCCGCCGCCACACAGCCGCGCAGGTATTCCTCCAGCGCAATGGATTCCGTTTTGCCCGTGGCGCTGCGGAAAACCTCGATGCTGGCTTCCCCGTCTTTTTCCCCGCTGCCCGCGCTTGCTTTGTCGGCGACGCTGGAGGAAGGCACTTGCGCCGCCGCACCGCCCTGCGCATTTGCGCCGGGCTGCAAGCCCAGCGCCGCGACAGGCAGCACAAGCAGCAGCACAAGCGCAAGCAAGCCAAAAACCAAATTCTGTTTCATTTCAAAGAAATCCCCTAAAAATTGAATTGTCCGCCTGGAATGGCTTTGTTGTGGTTGACTTTTTCCCCTTGCCAAAGTATAATGATACTATTCCGCTGTGAAAATATAGACAAGATTTTTGAGATGGTTTTTTGTTGCGCAAGGCGGACGACGCTAGGCAGGCTGACGCCTGTCAAGGAGGACAACATAGCGAAACGGAAAACCAGCCGAAAAAATTGGCTATATTTTTATTGCGGGATCGTATGCGGTATTGACTGAACGTTTGGGGAGGAGGAGCGCCATGGAAGGATATTCAAAGCAGGAGCTGCAAGAACAATTTGACGCGCTGTGCGCAACGATGCGGCAAAACAACGCGATTGATGCCTCCGCCTATTCCGCCTATGACGTCAAGCGCGGGCTGCGCAACGCCGACGGCACCGGCGTGATGGCGGGTTTGACCAAGATTTGCAGCGTGGACGGCTATTACATCAAAGACGGGGAACGGGTCGCCCAGCCGGGCAAGCTGTTTTACCGCGGCTACGATACGGCGCAGCTGATCGGCGGCGCGGCGGCGGAACAGCGCTTTGGCTACGAAGAGACCGCTTGGCTGCTGCTGTTCGGCTCCCTGCCCGGCAAGGAAAACTTGGAGCTGTTCCACCGGCTGCTCTCCTCCTGCCGGGAGCTGCCCGAGGGCTTTGTGGAGGATATGATCATGAAAAGCCCCTCGCCGGATATCATGAATAAAATGGCGCATGCCGTGCTTTCGCTGTATTCCACCGACCCTTCGGCGGACGACACCTCGCTTGTGAACGTGCTGCGCCAGTCCATTCAGCTCATCGCGCAGCTTCCCGCAATCATGACCTATTCCTACCAGGTGAAACGGCGGATGTATGACAAACGCAGCATGTATCTCCATCACCTCAAGCCGGGGCATTCCACCGCCGAAACCATCCTGCGCACCATCCGCGCGGATAAACAGTTCACGCGGGAGGAGGCAATGCTGCTGGACGTCTGCCTGACCATCCATGCGGATCACGGCGGCGGGAACAATTCCACCTTCGCCACGCGCGTCCTCACCTCCACGGGCACCGACACCTATTCCGCCCTGGCGGCAGGGATCGGTTCACTCAAGGGTCCCAAGCACGGCGGCGCGAACATCAAGGTCAGCCAGATGCTTCAATATATGCGCGAAGAGATTGCGGATATCACCGACGAGGGGCAGGTCGCGGATTATTTGGTCAGGCTCCTGCAAAAAAAGGCGGGGGATCGTTCCGGTCTGGTCTATGGCATGGGGCACGCCGTCTATACCCTTTCCGACCCGCGGGCGGAAATTCTGAAGCATTATCTGCGCGACTATGCCGTGCGCGGCGGCTATGCCGAACAGCTTGCCCTGATTGAGCTGGTGGAGCGTCTCGCGCCGGAAATTTTTGCGCGGATAAAGCGCACAAAAAAACATATCTGCGCCAACGTGGATCTCTATTCGGGTCTGCTCTATCAGATCTTGGGCATCCCGGAAGATCTTTACACCCCGCTGTTTGCCCTTGCGCGCACCGCCGGCTGGTGCGCCCACCGCCTGGAGGAGCTGCAAACGGGCGGGCGCATCCTGCGCCCGGCTTACAAGAGCGTTGCCGGATACCGGGCTTATGTCAGGCTGGAAGAAAGATAAAAACAGATCACAGGGAAGGCGGAAAAACATGAAACATCGGCGCGTTCTTACAGCGTTCACCTGCCTGCTGCTGGGCGGCCTGCTGCCGCTGCGGCTCTATCAGACGCTTTATCAAATTGAACCGGTTACGGGCTTCTGGCGCGTGCGCAGCTACACCGAGTGGCTGCTTTATGCGGGCGTGGCTCTGTTGATCGTCTTCCCTTTGGTCTATGCCACCGCCGCGCGTAAGCAGGCGGTGCTGGAACTTGGCAGCCGCCACAGATGGGCGGAGGGCGTTTTTGCGGCGCTGGCAGGCGTCGCCCTTGCCATAGATGCCGTCGCTTCCCTGCAATTGGCGCAGGGCGTTTATCGGAACTTTGTGCAGGGCATCTATTTGACAGGGATGGAAATGGAAAACGGCAGCAGTGCGCTGCAATATTTCATCCGCTCCGGGACGCTTGCGGCGGCGATGGAATGCGTTTTCGGCGCGGTGAGCGCCCTCTTTTTCGCAGGGCTTGCGCTGCTGGATTTTAAACCCCGCAAAAACGGAACGCCCGGGCGCTTGCTGCTGCTTGCCCCCTTGCTTTGGGGCGTGTGCCGTATCCTGCGCCGCTTTGCGCGGACAATCAGCTACCTTCAGGTTTCCGATTTGTTCCTGGAGCTGCTGCTGCTGGCCTGCCTGCTGATGTTCTTCCTCACCTTTGCGCAGGTGCTCAGCGGCATAAACGGCGAAGGCAAGGAAAGTAGGCTTTTCGCCGCGGGGATCCCTGCGGCTGTGCTGGGGCTGGTTTGCTTTGTGCCGCGGCTGGTGATGCGGCTGCTTGGCCGGGGCGCTGAACTTTCACAGGATGCCCCGGCGGATTGGTGCCTTGCCGCGCTGCCGCTGTTCATCTTGGTCTTTTTGGGCGGGCGGCTGCTCTTTGGCAAAACGGCGGCAAAAGCGGCGCCCGCCTTTGCGCCGGCTGCCGCGGCGGAAAGCGCGGAATAGGCAATGCAGTTTTTCAGCAATATGCGCACGGCGCTTGAGCATGTGGCGATGCTTTATGTGATGGTCGGTTTTGGTGTCATCGGGGAGCGTCTGCACTGGTTCACGGCAAAAAACGCACGCCGCTGCACCAAGCTGTTGTTTTTTATCGTTACGCCCTGCGTTATCCTCCGTTCCTTCTTTACGATGGAATATTCGCCGGAAAGCCTGCGCGGGCTGGCCGTTTCCGTCGGCGCCGGAATACTGCTCCACGCGGCGGGGATTTTACTCAGCGAGGGCTTCTTTCGCAACCCAAAAAAGCGGGAAGCGGAAAGCGTGCTCCATTTTGCTTCCATCTATGGCAACTGCGGCTACATGGCGCTGCCCCTGGCGCAGGCGCTGGTGGGCGGCGCGGGTGTGTTTTATTGCTCCGCCGTGATCCTGACCTTCCAGATGTTTTCCTTCACGCACGGGGTTTATGTGATGCGGGGCGGCATCCCTTTTCAGCGCAAACGCGGGGAAGCGCGTGCGCCGGGCGCAAAATTTGAATGGAAGCACTTGATCTTAAACGCCGGCGTCCTTTCCGTTCTGGTGGGCCTGCCGCTGTTTTTATTCAACCTCCATCTGCCGCGCCTGCTGACCGTGCCAATGGAAAGCGTCGCCGCGATGAATACGCCCCTGGCGATGCTGATCTTCGGCGCTTACCTTTCGCGAACCAGCTTCAAGGGAATCCTCCGCAGCAAAAAGCTGCCGGTTGCCATTGGCATCAAGCTCTTCGCCATCCCTGCGGTCGTGATGGCGGCGCTGCTGCTCTTCGGCGCGGAGGGCGCGTTGCTCAAAGCCCTGCTGATTTCAGCGAGTGCGCCCAGCGCGAACAACACCGTGGTGATGGCGGCGCAGCAGGGACGCGACGCGGGCTATGCCGCGCAAGTGGTGGGCATTATCAGCCTCCTTTCTATCGTCACCATGCCACTGATGATTGCCCTGGCGATGGGATAGGGAAGCGCCTGAAAAACGCCGGCGCACCCAAGGCTTGCACTTTCCCCCGCCGGCTGCGTTACCGGTGCGCCAAGGCGGGCGCTTCACAAAGCACGTGTTTCCCCGCATATCACGTCCTGCCGCGCAAAAGAGAGACCTTTTCGGTCTCTCTTTTGCGTTCTTTTTTGCCCTCGCCTTTCGTGCGATTTCTTCCTCCGTTTTTTTCGTGAAGCAATCGGATACTATTTTCTCCGCGCCCGGAATATAACTATAGCCATAAAGCAAAATGAGGAGCGTGGAAGCCATGCCGACCGTCAGCCTGTGCATGATCGTAAAAGACGAGGAGGCGGTGCTTGCACGCTGCCTTTCCGGCGTGAAGGCGCTGGTGGACGAAATCATCATTGTTGATACCGGCAGCGGGGATAAAACCAAGGAGATCGCCCGGCAATTCACCGGCGGCATCTATGATTTCGCATGGAACGACAATTTTGCGGCGGCGCGTAACTTCGCCTTTTCCAAGGGCACGGGGGATTACCTGATGTGGCTGGACGCGGACGATATCCTTCTGCCGGAGGACGCCGCGCGCTTCCTTGCCCTCAAAAACTCCCTGCCGCCGGATGTGGACACCGTTATGATGAAGTATAACATCGCCTTTGACGAGCAGGGAAAGCCGACCTTCAGCTATTTCCGCGAACGTCTGCTGCGCAACTGCCCGCAGGCGCACTGGGAGGGCGCGATCCACGAGGTGATTGCCCCCTTCGGGAAAATCCTGCACTCGGATATATGCATTACCCACCGGCGCAAGGCGCACACCGATCCTTTGCGCAATTTGCATCTCTTTGAGCGCCTGCTTGCCAACGGGCAGACGCTTTCGCCGCGCGAGCAGTTTTATTACGCCCGCGAGCTTTATTACAACGCCCGCTTCGCCGAAAGCGCCGCCGCCTTTGAAGCCTTCCTGGGGGACGGCAAGGGCTGGATTGAAAACAACATTGAAGCTTGCCGCGTTTTGGCGCAGTGCTACGCCGCGCTGCGTCTGCCGGAACAGGCGCTCCACAGCCTTCTGCGCAGCTTTACCTATGATTGCCCCCGCGCGGAGCTGTGCTGCGAGCTTGGCTATCATTTCTTCGTGCAGCAGGCCTACCCCAAAGCGATCTTCTGGTACAAAACGGCGCTGCTTTGCGCGCGCAACGATCATTCCGGCGCCTTCACGCTGGAGGATTGCTACGGTTATCTGCCCCATTTGCAGCTCTGCGTTTGCTATGACCGGCTCGGGCAGCGTGCGCAGGCGATCCTGCACAACGAGGAGGCGGGCAAGCTGCGCCCGCAAGCTGCGGCATACTTGCACAACAAGGCGTATTTTGAAAAAGAATGACCGTATCCCGCAAGCGGACCGCGGTTTCCCCGTCCTCTTGCAGGCAATGCGGTCAGCGGCGGGCATCTCAAGTAAGGAGGAACACGCCCTTGTCCTGCCCAAAATGCACCCTGGGAATCGGCAGCGCCGTCTCCCACAATTCGCAGATTGCCGCGGGCTTCCAGCTGTTGCAGGAAAAAGGCCTGCTGGAAATCACAGGCTGCGCCTATCATCCCATGCAGTCCGACAACACCTATGAGCACAACGTCTGTGTGCTCGTCACCTTTGAAGACGGGCGGCGGCTGCTTTACGACATGGCGGACGGCTATGAGCACCTGCAGCGCAAATGGGTGATCGATCATCAATTGGAAGCGCTGCACCGCTGCTTCAAGCGAAGCTATGCCCCCGCGTTTTACCGCGGCATGAAAAACGCAAAAAAAATGCGCCCGCTGGGGCTCAACTTCTTCGTCTCCTGCAACAACAATCCCTTTGACGCCCTCCGCCGCCGCCCGCGCAGAAGCGTCCCGGAACCGCAGGAATCGCACAACCGCTTTGATTCCTACAACGCGCTGTTTTACACCCGCGTCTGGGAGACCGTGGGCATCCACCCGCGCTGGTCGCCGGCGTCGTTCCCTTTTTTAACCGAAGCGCAGGCGCGCCGCGAAGCGGAGGAACGCGCGGAAGACCGCGAACGCGTCAACCGGATGCGCATTGATTGCATCCGCGCCCTGCGTGAAGCGTTGGGGGAGCGCTTCTGCGGCGGTGTGCAAAACAGCCTCCAGGCCAAAAAAAGCTGCCCCGACCTGATTTTGCCGGATGAAATGACGCAGCGCCAATATTTTTTATCTCTGCTGCGCCAAAACTTCATCTGCCTCGCCAACGACGGGCTGTATCACTCCATCGGCTGGAAGATGGCGGAATACGCCGCGAATGCCCGCGCCATCGTGACCGAAACGCTCAAATATGAGCTGCCGGGCAATTTTTCAGAAGGGCAAAACTATTTATCCTTCGCCAGCCCGGAGGAATGCACCGCGCAAACCAGCCGTCTGCTCGACGACACGGCGCTCATCCACCGCATGGAGGAAAACAACTTCACCTATTACTGCGATTACGCACGCCCGGAGGGCATGGTGCGTCATTCCCTGCAAGAAGCGATGCCGGAGCTGTTCGGGGAAAGCGCCGCTTCGCGCGAACGCTAGCGGCGGTCCCCCCGTCTTTCAGGAAAAGAAGGTATTATACCGCAAGCTTCCCCTGCGGCACCTTGATTTCGCCGCTCTCAATCCGCGCGATAACGTCCTCCAGCTGCGCCAAGAGCGCCGCGCCGAAGAATTCCTCCGTCAGTCCGGTTCTGACAAAGCCGCTGGAACCGGCTCCAAGTCCGCGGTCCAGCACCTGCCCGCCCTTGAGCGTCCCGTAATATAAGCCGTCAAGAATCTCCGTCACCACGGGATCCTTGTTTTTAAGCACCTCGCCGACCACATTTTCCGGCGCGATATAGGATGTGTGCCCGGCAGTGATGCAGGGCTTGCCCAGCGCTTTCGCGGCTTCCAGCGCACCCCAGTCCGTTTCGCCGCCCGCGCAGATATAAATCATGTCGCAGCCGGAATTATAAAGCACATTGGCGCTGTTCCTGCCGCCGGTGCGGTTATACCCGTTGCCAACATATTCAACGCGCGTTTCGATTTTTTTGCCCGTTTCCTGCTCCGCGAAGGCGACGCCGGCCGCAAAGCCCGCTTCCATCTGGAAGCCCGGCGGGTTCTGCGTGCCGTTGAGCAGCCCGATCTTGCCGCTCTCGCTGCGCTTGGCCAGCAGATAGCCCGCCAAAAAAGCGGATTCCTCCGCGCGCACGGTGCCCTGGATCAGATTGGGATACGCTTCAAGCTGCTCCGGCTTGCCTTTATCGGTAAAAAAGCCCTCCATCGCGACAAAACTGACGTCGGGAAATTCCGCCGCCCGCTCTTTGATGTAATCCGTGTGCAGCCCATTGTTGGTGATCACAATATTGAAGCCCTGCGCCAGAATATCGTCCAGCCGCGCCTTGATATCCTCCTGCGTGGGCAGCATGAACCAGGTCGCGTCAATCCCGGTTTCCTTGGTGAATTTTTCCACCGTCAGCCAAAGCGCCCGCGCGGAAGCGGATTTCATTTCCGCGTCACAAAGCAGCAGCGCCACTGCGGAATCCTCTGCGGAAAGCACGGCGGTCTTCTCCTGCGCTTTCTCGGAACCGCCCTCCCCTTCCGCGCCGCCCGGCGTGCTTCCTCCAACAGAGCAGGCTCCAAACACCAGCAGCAGCGCCGCAAGCGCAAGCGCAAGCACCCGTTTGATTGTCATTGCCTTTTTCATATATGTTCTCCTCACTTTTTGTTGCATTGCGTATATTGTAGCACAAAACCTTCCTGTGCTTCAATGTTTTAACGCCGGAAAATCGGCAAAGTCCAATAAAATCCAGCGCAATGCCAAAAGCGGGGAAAAGCCCCCCGTTTAGCTGTGAAATCCTTCCAGCACGGCGTCCGGCGGCAGCGGTCCTGCCTTGGGTTCAAGCGAGGCCGCAAAAAAATCCGGCGCGGCGGCAAGCGAACCGCTTTCCGCCACGCGCCGCGAACGCCCAAAACCGAATATTTGCAGTGCACTGCCGATCAAAAGCAGCACCGCCAGCGCCAGCAGCAAAAAGAAGCCCGCGCCGAGCGTCGGCGCCACGGCATCACGGTTTGCGCCCAGATCAACCAGCATTGCCTGCGCCTCCTGCCCGGCGATCCTTTCCAAAAAGAACAGCGCGGGCACCTGCACTGCGGAAGCGCCCGCCAGCAGGAATTTTGCGGGCTTTTCAAAGCCGGGCAGCAGGATCGGGAGCAGCCAGACCAGCGCCAAAAGCAGGGGATAAACCAAAAAGCTCAGCAGATGCAGCGGTGGCAGGCGGTAAACGCTGACGGCAACCTCCAAGGCGGGCACCCGCGCCAGAGGCAAAAGCCCCAGCAACAGCGTCAGTGCAGCGGCTCCAAGGGGGATTCCCCGCACAAACCAGAGCGGCAGCGCCCGCAGTCTTTGTGTGATTTTTTTCAACATAAACTCAACCTTCCTTTTGATTGCCGGGTGTGTTGGCACACCCTGACATCACAATCCCAGCAAAAGGAGCTCCACCCAGTCGATTTCATCCAGCTCCTCATCTTCTTCTTCCTCCGCCGGGGCGGGCGCTTGCGCCTTTCGCGCCAGCGCACCCTCCAGCACCGCAAGCAGCGCACCGGTCTCATCCGGATCCTCTTTTGAATCCTCCGCCGGTGAATGGGGCGGCGCAGGTTCCGGCGCGGGTTCCGGTTCCGGCGCGGGTTTCGGTTCCGGCGCGGGTTTCGGTTCCGGAAGCGGTGTGATTTTTACTCCAGGCTCCGGTTCTTGCGGCGCAGGCTCTGCTGTAAGCTCAGGTTCCGGCGCTATGCTCAGCGGCGGCACGGCAAGCGCCCCCGCCTTTTTCCGTTTCTTTGCCTTGCGCAGCAGCAGCAACACCGACGCGCCGGCGAGCGCGGCAAACACCGCCAACGGCAACAGAATATAAAGCGCGATGCCTTGCAGTGTATCCAACTGCGCCACCCAGTTCCAGACGCTCACAACCTTGTATTTGTAATTGACCTGTGTTACGGGATTTGCATCCGCCACGGGGAGGTTATCGCCCTTGGTGGTGAGGAACGCGCCCGACTTTCCCTCTATCCGATGGGTGTTGAGCACCGTTTCCCCGTTGTAATCCATCTCAAAGGTAATAATGTCCCCCACTTGCAGCTTCGCAAATTTTTCCGCTCTGCCGATCACCAGCGCACCGGTTTCGATTGCGTCCTCCATCGAATTGCTGCGCACGAAATAGGGGCGGTAGCCATAAAAGGTGCTCCGGTATTCCGGCACACGCCCGCCCAGCAGCAAGGGGATGAACACCAGCACCAGCGCCAGCGGCAGGAGCACCAGCAAAAGGTTCAGGATAAAATTGAGCAAAGGCTCCGTTTCCCTGCGTTTTTTTCTCATTTTTTCTACTTCCCCAGCTTTGTTTTTCACATCTTCCTGTGTCGCGCCATCAACCGTTGATTTGTTATCGGCGCACGGAGCGCACAGCCGCAGGCGCTTTGCTTATTGCTCCAAATCCTTTGCCGCCTGCACCGCCGCGACGATCTGCGCAAGTCCCTTTTGGTTCAGCTCGGCCACAAAGGCGTCCCACTGCGCGGAAAGCTCCGCCTTGCCGGTCACAAAGTCCTGTGACCGCTGTGTGAGAAAATCAATCACATCTGCATAGACATTTTTGCCGCCCGCGGTCAGCGCCTGTGCCGCCTCTCCCTCCGGGACAAGGGCGGGGAGCGCGTTTTTGATGTTTGCCCTGCCCACCGGCTCATAGTAATCCTTGGTCACCTGATTGAGGTAGCCCTGCCAATTTTCCTTCGTTTGCAGCGAAACCTTGCTACTTCCGGAAAGCACCGCCTGCCGCTCCATCTGGCGCTGGGACGAAAGCCAGTAAGGCACCTCGCCGGAAAGGGCGCTATAAAACGCTGTGCCGTCCTGCGCATCCTCGCCCAGGCGCCAGGTGGCGCGCTCGCCGCCCATGGCTGTGCTGCTGTCGTCCGCGCGGAACCAGCCAACGTTTTCCTCCCCATAGCAGACGGTCAGCGTGCCTTCGGCGGAAAGCATCGCGTCGCCAAAGCGCAGCGCAAGGATCTGCCGCTCGCTGTCGATTCGGCCGGGGATCAGGAAGCCGCCTGTCTTGATCGGCGTGCGCTTCACCAGCGCCGCGCACTGATCGCCGTTTTTCAGCGGGGCAAGCGGCACATAGCCCGAGGCGCGGTCAGGGTCGTTGAACAGGGCGTTGACATCCTTGGCAAGAATGACGCCGTATTTTTCCTGCGCCTTGCTGGCGTTGAGGAAGACCTCGGAACCTTGGCTAAACACCGCCTGATCCACCAGACCCTCGGCGTAAAGGCTGTGCAAATAGGCAAGCGCGTCCTTGTAGCCGGGCATGGTCACCCCGGCATAAACCTTCCCTTCGTCGCTGAGATTGAGGTAATTCGTCGGCGTCAGGTCATAATCCGTCGTGACAAAGGCATGGATCAGGTAGCCAAAAGTCGCGCCGGCGGCGGAAGCGCCGTAAGCCGCGCCCAGCGGCACCTCATCGGGCAGCCCGTTGCCGTTGGGATCCGCTTCCTTGAATTTACGCAGCACCTCCAGCAGCTCCTGCGGTGTATCCGGCATTTCCTGCCTGGTGCGCACGAGCCATTCGTGGTTGATCCAGGCCTTTTGCGGATATTCCTCCGCGTATTGCGCGTTCAGGGAGGGCAGGGAATAAAGCTTGCCGTTGAGCAGCATCTCCGCCTTGCGCGAAACATCGGCATCAATGATCTGTTGCAGATTGGGGGCGTATTCCTTCACAAAGCTGTCGCTGAGTTCCAAAAAAGCATCCTGCGCAAGCAGAGCCGCCAACTGGTCGCTTTCCAGCCCCAGCCCCAGATAAGCGTCCGGCAATTGCCTGGCATCCTTGCCCAAATCCTCCTGGAGCTTGAGGTAAACCTCCGCCCCGCCATAATCAATCCATTGGATGCGCAGTTCCAGCGTGTCCTCAAAATGCTTGGTGATGCCCTGTTCCTCCCAGTGCTTGATCAAATCGCTGCGCGCCGCCACCTTGAGGACGCCGCGCCGCGTAAATAAAAAGAACAAGCCCGTGCCAACGGCAATGCAAGCCACCAGAAGAATGGCAAGGAGCTTGATCAGTTTCGCTTTTGACTTCCCTTTTTGCCTGTTTGCCTTTGCTTTCGCGTTTCGTTTCATGACTGACCTCCGGTTCTTTTTGAAGAATTTGATTGATAACGGACTGCATTGGGAAGGCCGCAAGACCCTCCGCCGAACGCTTTCAGACTTCTCAACGCATTCCGGCTTATACGATTCCGCTGTGAAGCGATAGACAGGATTTTTGAGATGGTTTTTTGTTGCGCAAGGCGGACAACAGCGCGAAACGGAAAACCAGCCGAAAAAATTGGCTCTGTTTTTATTGCGGGATCGTATGAAGGGGCTGGGCGCGCCGCGCGTGCAGCGCGCCCGCTTGCCTTAAGCGCAATGGCTGCCTTTCAACTTCCTCCCTTTCCCGGGGAAACCGGCGCAGCTTGCCGGTTCCCCGGGTTCCGGACTGCCAGGATACCTGCGGTTAACCCGCCTCTTCCTTTTTCCGTGCGGTTTTCCTGAGCACGGCAATCAGCACAATCACGCCGCCTGAGCAGGCCAGCACCAGCACTGCCCACAGTGCGGAAGCCTCGTTCGTCTTGGGCACAGCGCCGCCGAAGCTGCCGTTGGCATTGACAGTCACGCCGCTGACGCTGGTATTGGTGTTCGTGTTCGTGTTGCTGTTTCCGCCGCTGCCGCCGCTGCCGTTGCCGCCGCCGGAACCGCCGCCTGCGTTGCTGTTCGTGTTCGTGTTTGTGTTTGTGTTCGTGTTTGTGTTCGTGTTGTTGTTGATGATCGTAACGCCGCCGCCGTTGCCGTTGCCGCAGGCGCTGCACCCGCAAGCGCCGGGAGCGCCGCCGCACTTGCAGTCACCGGAGCCGCTGCACCCGCAAGTGCCGGGATCGCCAGGATTTCGCGTCACATTATCCTCAATCACAACCGCATTGCTGTCTCTGCCGTTCACCTGCGCCACGTTGCGGATGGTGCCCACCGCGGCTGTGGTCACCTTCACCTGGAAGGAGACCGTCACCGCGCCATAGGGCGCGATTGTCGGGATCACCCAGGTCAGGCTGCGGCTGCCGTAATCCGCCGCCGGAGCCGCCGAACCGCGCACATAGTCGCTGCCCGCCGGAATCGCGTCAGTGATCACCACATCGTGCGCCGCCGTGGAGGTCGGGTTATGCGCCGTCACATAGTAGGTGATCACATCATCCTTCTTCGCCGTGCGCACATCCGCTTCCTTCGTGGCGTAAAGATTGGGCTTGATGTTGTTGTTGACCACCTCGTTGGTCGGGATGTCTCCGCCGCCCGGCACTGAAATCACTGCCCGGTTGCGGATTGCCGCAGTGGTTGCACCCTGGGGCAGCGCACGCACAAGAACCTTGAAGGTCAAGGTGCGCAGCTCGCCGGGCGCAAGGCTTGCGATCGTCCAGCGAAGCTCGCCGTTTGTTTCGGCGCCGCCGCCGCTGATTGTGCCGGGCGCCAAGGTGACGCCCTCCGGGATCGTGTCGCGCACGGTCACATTCACGGCCGTCTGACCGCTGAGGTTGCGCAGGTCGATGGAGTAGGTGATCACATCACCGGCGCTGACGTTTTCGCCGTTCGCCGGGTCGGCGCGTTTGCTTGCCGTCACCGTCGCACCGGAGGGATAAACCGGATTTTCAACCGTATTGCCCGGAGCGCCGTTGATATAGCCCACGTTGCTGAGCATAGCGGAGCCTGCGCCCGCCGGAAGCGGGTTGACCTTCACCTGGAAGGAAACCGTCTTGCTGCCGCCGCTTGCAAGGGAGGCGATGTTCCAGTGCAGCACGCCGCCGACAAGGACACCGCCGTCCGTCGCGCTGCCCGCAACATAGCTTGTCCCCTGCGGAATCGCGTCGGTCAGGCTGAGGTTGGTCTTCGCCACTGTGGAAAGGTTCGATACGGTAAGGTAATAGGTCAAAATTTCTTCCGGGCTTACCGGGGCGGAATTCGGGCGGCTGCTGCTCTTTTGCAGAACCATCTCGGCGATGGGCACAACAGGCTGTCCCTGCGGATGCTCCACCTCGTTGGTGGGTGTTTCCACCGTGCCGCCGTTGCCGTCCGGTCCGACCACAACCGCCTGGTTGCGGAGCTGCCGGGTTGTCCAGCCTTCCGGCAACGCCTCCACCGCCGCGCGGAAGCTGAGGGTCACAGTTGCACCCGCCGCAAGGCTCGGGATTTTCCAGGTGATTACACCGCCGCTCACTGTGCCGCCGTTATCAATGGAACCTTCCATCAGGGTCAAACCCGCCGGCACGGTGTCGCGCACTGTCACGTTCGCCGCCGCCGTATTCCCCTGGTTGATCACATCAATGAAGTAAGTGATTTCCTCCCCTGCCAGCACCGCGCCGCCGCCCGCCGGGCTGGCGCGCTTGATGCCGACCACCGGCCCGGCATTGGGATCGATCACGGGATCCTCCACCGGCTCGCCTTGGCTGCCGTTGATATAGCCCGCGTTGCGGATCACCGCAGTCGCCTCGCCCTGAGGCAGCGCGTTCACCGTCACCTGGAAGGTGAGGCTCTTGCCGGTACCCGGCGCAAGGCGCGGAACCAGCCAAGTCAGCACGCCGTTGGAAAGAACGCCGCCGTCACTGGCGCTGCCCGCCACATAGGTCGTACCCGCCGGAATGGCGTCGGTCACAATCACATTTTCCCGTTCCTCCGCGCCGTAATTGGTCGCGGTGAGGGTATAGGTGATTGTATTGCCCGGCTCCAGCCTGCCAAGGGTCGCGCCGCTGGAGCGCTTGTGGAGGTAAAGCCCGCCGGGGATAAGCGGATCACGGTTCAGATGTTCCACGGGATTGGTCGGGAAATCGACTGTCCCGCCACCGCTGCCAGGCCCTGTGATGACTGCCTGGTTGCGGATCACCCACACCCGCACATCCTGCGCAAGCGCGTTCACCGTCGCCTGGAAGCGCAGCGTCACCGTTGCGCCCGCCGCAATTTGCGGGATCGCCCAAGTGATCGTGCCGTCGGCTGCCGTTCCGCCGTGCGAAATGGAGCCGGGCAGAAGCGTCACGCCCGCGGGCACCGCGTCGCGCACGGCAACGTTGTTCGCCTGCACCGCGCCTCGGTTGGTCACGTCAATGTAATAGGTGATCACATCATTCTGCTTCACCTCGCTGCCCGTCGCCGGGTTGGCGCGCTTGAAGCCGACCACCTGCGTATCCGTAGGCAAAACCGGGTTGATCACCGGATCGCTCGGCGCGCCGTTGACATAGCCGACGTTTGTGAGCACGCGCATCTGCGCACCCGCCGCAAGCGCGTTCACCTTCACCTGGAAGGAGACCGTT
>JAISQZ010000035.1 GCA_031273905.1 Oscillospiraceae bacterium
CGCCGCCATGGCGCCCGCCGCCTGTGACACCCTCCTGCGTTTTCTGAAGGATACCAATACCGCGCCCACGGATTATGACTGCATCCTCACCGGGGATCTGGGCGAAATCGGCTCCGCGCTGCTGCGCAGGCTCGCAAAGCAGGAGGCCGGGCTTGACTTGACACCCATGCACCGGGACGGCGGACTGCTGCTTTATGACACCGGAGCGCAGGATGTTGGCGCGGGCGGTTCCGGCGCGGGCTGTTCCGCCGCCGTGCTGAGCGCCGGTATCCTGCCCCAACTGGAATCCGGCGCACTGCGCCGTGTGCTGTTCCTGGGTACGGGTGCGCTGCTTTCCACGATCTCCCCCTTGCAGGGGGAAACGATCCCGGCAATTGCCCACGGCGTTTTATTTGAATCAACAGATAGCAAATGAATGGATCAGACGGAGGCTGAGATGAATGGAAAAACGGTATGAAATGACAGGCGCACTGCGCGGCTTTTATCTGGCGGTGCGCACCGCCCGCTGGTTGAAACGCGCACACGCCGCCGCCCTCGCCTGCGCCGCCGCGGCGTTGCTTTTTTGCGGGATTCAGCTTGCGCGGCGGCTGCCGCGCGGCAGGCAATGACCGTGCGCGGCAGACCGCGCCCTTTGCCGCCACAGACAGGCCGCGCCGATAAAACAAGCGCCCGCAGCCGCCGCGAAAAATTACTTTTATGAATTCTTCATGAATTCTTGCGGTCAAGGCTTGCTATTTTCCAAGTTTGCGGTTATACTGAAAAGCACATATCAGCGAATGTGCGAGAGGGGAAATGCATGTGGCGAAAGCAACGGCGCACGCCAGGCAGCGGCTCAATTATCCCAAAACAATCCTGACGGGCTTTGGTTTTTTGGCAACCTCCATTGCTTGGGCGATCTACGATCCTTACATCACCAAGATCCTTGAAAAATTCCTGAGCGCCTCCCCGCTGGTGGCGAGCTGGAGCGAACGACTCCAGGGCGTTGGTTTTTTGGCACGCTTTATGGAATCCCAGGGGGAAGCCGCCTTCAGCGCGGCGGGCAAGTTCACTCTGGTGCCGCTGTTCATCGGCGTGATCATGACCTTTGATAATATCTTCGGCGTGATCTTTCAACCGGCCTTCGGCAAGCGTTCGGATCGCTGCCATTCCAGGCTGGGCAAGCGCCGCCCCTTTATCCTGATTGGCGCACCGATTTCCGCGCTGCTCTTTGCGCTGATTCCATGGATGCCCACCCTGCCCGCGGTGATGGTGTGCATCATCCTGTTTGTCTTTGTAATGTCCCTTTGGCGCGCACCCGTTGTGGCGCTGATGCCCGACCTCACCGCGCCGGAGCTGCGCAGCGAGGGCAACGCCGTCATTAATTTGATGGGCGGCCTTGGCGGCGGCGTGGGGATGCTTGCGGGGACGATCATCACCGCGCTGTACCTCAAGTTCACCGGCATTTCGGAAAAACAGCTCAATGAATTCGATACCTTTCCCATTGTCTTTGCCGTTGGCGCGGCGGTGATGGTGGCCGGGATGCTGGTGCTGCTGTTTTTTGTGAAGGAAAAGGACAGCCGCCTCATCAGCAGCGAGGCAATCCCCGCACGCAACGCCGCCGCCTTGCGCGAGGCGGAAAAGCGTGCGCGGCGCACGGAAAAGCTGGCGCACAAGCGGATGAAGCTCAGCCGCGCGGAACGCATCAGCCTGGTGCTGATGCTCTGCGGTCTGTTCTTTCTCTTTTGCGGCACCAACGCAGTCACCACCTTCTTCGCCCTTTTTGCGCAGGAAATTTTGCACCTCAACACCGCGAAGGCAACCTTCCTGATGCTGATTTTTGCGCTGTGCTCTATGGCGGCGGCAATCCCCTCCGGGGCGTTGGGCAAGCGCTTCGGGCGCAAGAAAACGATTCTTGCCGGTCTCGGGGTGTTTTTGACCGCCTTCCTGGTGTTTTTCGGCGCGTTCGCGGGCATGAGCGCCGGCAGCGGTCTGAGCATCAAGGATTACACGACCCTCAACCACGCCTATGCCGATTATGAAGCCTATGTGACCGACTGGAACGACGCCGTAAGCGCGGAGATTGAAGCCGGGACAAAGACGCGGGAAAATCTCCTGGAGCCGGAGGAATACCTCAAACAGCTTGACACCGGTGCGCTGGAGGGCGAATACCTTGCTTTTGACGCGCATCTGCGGGCAGAGGGCTTCCGCTTTGACCATTACATCCGTCTCGCCGACGAGGCGCTCCATCAAAAGGATGCCACCGCCGCGGAAGCGCTGCTGTCAATCCAGGCGAAGGTTGCCAAGCAAAGCGCCGCGATGGGCACGCTGATCTATCCCGTGCTGATCATCGCGGGGCTTGCCAACATGATGATCACGGTGAACACCCTGCCCCTGGTGCTGGAAATCGGCGGCGTTGACCGTGTGGGCACCTTTACCGGCTATTATTACACCGCCACATTTTCCGCGCAGATTGCCTCCCCGGTGGTTTACGGGCTGTTCCGCATGTTTTCCGGCACCTACCTTTCGCTGTTTTACTATAGCCCTATTGCCTTTGGGATTTCCCTGCTGTTCATCCTCTTTGTGCGCCACGGCGAAGCGGCTGCGCAGGAGGGCTTGCAGGAGGAGGAAGCGCGGGCGTAGCCGGGGCGCGGAACGATTCCGGCGCAGACCCCGCAGGCGGACAAGGGCCGGAAGGAACGATCTAAACAAAGAAAGAGGGATTTTTTTGTCTGACATCATTTCAATCAAAAACCTGACCAAGAGCTATGGCGCCCAGGTTGTGCTGGAAAACATCAGCCTTTCCCTTCCGGCGGGCAGGATCATCGGGCTGATGGGACCAAACGGCAGCGGAAAGACCTCGCTGATGAAGATTCTTGCCGGCATGATCAACGATTATTCCGGCGAGGTGCGCATCGACGGGCAGCCGATTGGGGCATACACCAAGGGCATTCTCGCCTATCTGCCGGATAAAAGCTTTTTGCCCAGCTGGATGAAGGCAAGGCAGACCATCGACTATTTTGCTGATTTTTATGAAAACTTCGACAGCGCAAAGGCGCGTGAGATGCTTGCCTCCTTTCAGCTTGACCCGGAACAGCGGGTAAAAGCCATGTCCAAGGGGATGCAGGAAAAGCTGCTGCTTTTGCTGGTGATGTGCCGGAGCGCGAAGCTTTATGTTCTGGATGAACCGCTGGGCGGCGTTGATCCTTCCGCCAGGCAGTTCATTATGGACACCATCCTCAACCACCGCCCACAGGGTTCCGCAATCCTGCTCTCCACCCACATGATTTACGATATGGAGCGCGTGTTTGACGAAGCGCTGATGATCGGGCGGCGGCAGGTGCTGCTGCATGACACGATTGCGCATTTGGAACACGAAGGCAAGACGCTCAACAAAATATTCCAGGAGGTGTTTCCTTATGTTGGCTAAGCTGATCAAGCATGATTTGTTCCAGACCGGGCGCGTCTTCATCTGGCTGCTCGGCGGCAGCGTGGTGTTCGGCGGCGTTGCAACGCTGCTTTCCGTCACCAAGGATATTGGCATGGCGCAGTTCGCCGCGGGCATCCTCCTCAATCTTTTGATCATCCTGCTCATGGCGCTGATGCAGGTCATCGGGCTGATCCTGGTGCTTTATCAGACGAACCGTTCCTTTTTCAGCGAACAGGGATATTTGACCTTTTCGCTGCCGGCTTCCAGCACCAAGCTGCTGCTTTCCCGTTTTGTCACCAATGTGCTGCTGCTGGTGGCCAATACCGCAGTGGCGGCGGCGGTGAATTTTGCGGCGCTGTTCAACATCAGCCGCCTGTTTCGCAACCTGGGCGACGAGTTGAAGGAAGCCCTTCTTGAGGGCGGTGAAATGCCCGCGAGTATGACGGAGCTGCTGCCCATTTCCTTCACCACCTTCACCGGTGTGCTGCAATTCGCCGCGCTGCTGCTGACGTTGCTGCTGGTGTTTTTCATCCTTGCGATGATGATTGCGATCTTCGTAATCACGATCAGCCACGTGCATCCCTTTTCGCAAAAGCCGGGGCTTTGCATGGCGGTCTTTTTGCTGTTTGCCGCAGTGGCGGCGTTCCTGGCGGTGAAGTGGGTCAGCGAAGCGTTCCCCATGATGATTGAATGGAAGCTTTTCACCATCGATACTTTCTCGCAAAGCATTCCGCTCAACTTCACCACCGCCTTTGTGATGCTGGGAATCAGCGCGGGGCTGTTTGCCCTGACGGATTGGCTGCTCAAAAAGAAGATCAGCCTGAAATAAGCGGCTTATGAATGCAGTTAAGCGCATCGGTATTTTCGGCGGCAGCTTTGATCCGCCGCATCTGGGGCACAAAAGGGCGGCTGATTTTTTTACGCGGGAAATGCAATTGGATCAACTGCTGATCCTTCCCGCAAATGCCGCGCCGCTCAAAGAAAAGACCGCGCGGGCTTCCGCCGCCGACCGTCTTGCGCTTTGCCGCCTGACCTTTGGCGGTGCGGGTGCGCGGGTCTGCGACTGGGAGCTGCGGCGCACGGGCGAAAGCTACACGATCGATACCCTGCGCCAGCTGCAAGCGCGGGAACCCGGCGCGGCGCTCTTCCTGCTGATGGGGTTTGACCAGCTGCTGCAATTCCGGCGCTGGCGGGAATGGGAAGCGATTCTTGGCTGCTGCACACTGGTTTGCCTGCCCCGGGAAGCGGAGCAGACGCAGCCGGCGCAAGGCTTTGATTATCACTGGCTCAAGGGCTTTCGCCCGCTTGCGGTCAGTTCC
>JAISQZ010000173.1 GCA_031273905.1 Oscillospiraceae bacterium
GCCGCGTCAGCCATGCGCAACAGCACCAGCGAAATGGTGGTGGTGCCGATATCAATGACTGCGCCGAGCGAAAACGGATCCTCCCCGTCATAAGAAAGAAGCGAGGTGTCAAATGCCGCCGTGACGGGCGGTTCCGCCTGGTTTGGCAGCAAAACGGCGCCGCCCGCACCTTCCGCGCGGCAAAAGCAGGCCAGCCTGCGCACAAAGCCCGGCTGCGGCAGCTCCGGCACCGCTTGGTCAAGCAACGCCCGTTCTTCGGGCGAAACCGCGCAAAACGAGCCCTTCACCCACACAACGCACTTGCCGCAGCTCTGCCGCCCGCCGCAGGGCAGCGCAGGGGAATATCCCGCGTCCCGCAGCGCGGCGGCAACCGTTTTGTTTCCGGCGGGAATCAAAAGTGTTTTCATACGATTACGCAGTCAAAAAGGTTTTTGCGGTTTCCGCTGCGGAGGCGGCATCGGACGTGTAAGCATCCGCGCCGATCTGCTCACAAAAGCTTTGGGTAATCGGCGCACCGCCGACCATGACCTTCACCTTGTCCCGCAGCCCGGCGGCGGTGAGCGCTTTGATCACAGCCTCCTGCTGCCCCATTGTGGTGGTCAGCAGGGCGGAAAGCGCCAAAACATCCGGTCGGTGCTCCCTGACGGCTTCCACAAAGCGCTCACTCGGCACGTCAACGCCCAAATCAATGACCCGGAAGCCTGCGCCCTCCAGCATCATTTTGACCAGGTTCTTCCCGATGTCGTGCAGATCCCCCTTCACGGTTCCCAGCACAACGCTGCCAATCGGCTTGACGCCTTCCTCCAGCAACCGGCTCTTGAGCAGCTCGGTTCCCTTGCTGAGCGCACGCGCAGCAATCAAAACCGCAGGCACAAAAACCTCATTGTTCTTAAATCGTTCGCCGATCAAGCCCATGCCCTTGAGCAAACCGCCGTCAAGAATGCTCTGCGCGGTCAGACCGCTTTCCAGCGCCTCGCGCACCAGCGTCTCCACCTCTTTGGCACGCCCTTTCTGCACCGCCGCCGACAGATTTTCCAAAACAGACATCCTCTTTTTCCTCCAAGCGTTTGTTTGATGTGTTTTTCCACGCGCTCCGAAAGCTTGATATCCGCTACAGTATACCTGATTCTTGTGCTTATGTCCAGATTTTTTTGTCTTTTTTATGGTTTCCGCCCCAGCGCAACGGATCCTCCGGCTTGCGCGGGCAGTAAACAATATTTTTAGATTTAGATAAGGTGAGTGAGAATGAGCGGGACGCTATATGTGGTCGCAACCCCCATCGGCAATGCTGAGGATATCAGCGACAGGGCAAAACGTATCCTCAAGGAAGTGGATATCATCGCGGCGGAAGACACCAGAACCACACAAAAGCTGCTGCATTATTTGGGCATCAAAAACAAAGCCGTTTCAAACCATAAATTCAATGAAAAGGGACAATCCGAATATTTTCTGGAAGCGCTGCTTGCGGGGAAAAGCATTGCCGTCGTTTCGGACGCGGGCACGCCGTGCATCAGCGATCCCGGGGCGTTTCTTGTCAGCGCGGCTGCCGCGCACGAGCTGGAGGTCGTTGGCATATGCGGCGCAAATGCGGTGATTACCGCGCTTTCTGTATCAGGCTTCCATTTTTCATCATTTGCCTTTTATGGGTTTTTGCCCCGGACGGCACAAGAAATCAAACAGCGGCTGCGCAGCCTTCCGGAAAGTGAGCGTTCGGTTTCGGTGTTTTTTGAGTCACCAAAGCGAATTGCAAAAACGATACAAATAATCGCGGAGGTGCTGCCGGAAGCACAGCTGTGCTTATGCAATGATTTGACAAAATTTTATGAAAAGATATACAGGGGGGCGCCGCTTGACGTTTTGGAGCGTCTGCTGCACAATGAATCGCACGAAAAAGGGGAGTATACGCTTGTGATGCAAAGCTTCAAAGCCCCCGAAATTTCCGCTGACGACCCGGTGTCGCCGGAAGCGCTTTTGCTTGATTACATGATAAAAAACAGTTGTTCCGCAAAAGAAGCGATTTACGCATTGACAAAGCTTCGCAAATCAATCAAAAAAAATGAGTGGTACAGCGCTTCGCTGCGTTTGAGAGAGCGCGCGGCGGATCTCCTCCAGCCGAACATAAAGCACGAGGAAGAAGCTGCCGCTTCACACGAAAAACAGGAATAAGACGCGGCAAAAGCAAGCTGAAAAACAAGAAAGCGCAGCAAAGCGCGTTTTCTTTATCTTCTGTCTCTATTTGCGCTCCTTGCGCTCATTTTTTGCGCACCGCACTTGCAAACGCGGCGCATTTATGGTAGCATATAAGTGACATCAAAGGAAGAAGGGCAGGAATGGCGGAAATCAAAGAAGTTTTGCTGGCGCTTTGGGGCAATGAGCATATCAATATCGCCCTGCGCACGCTGGGGCGTCTTGCGGTTGCGGTTGCGCTGGGCGGGATCATCGGCTATGAACGCGAGCACTCCCACCGCCCGGCGGGGCTGCGCACACATATTCTGGTGGCGGTTGGCTCCGCGCTGGTGATGTGCACCTCCAGCTACATATTCAGCGCTTACAACGAGACCTTTGCCGCCTTTGGCTCCGCACCGGATCCCTCCCGGCTGGGGGCGCAGGTCATCAGCGGCATCGGTTTTCTGGGTGCCGGCACCATCCTGCGCGAGGGCTTCAGCGTCAAGGGCTTAACCACTGCGGCGAGCCTTTGGGCGGTTTCGTGCATCGGCCTTGCGGTGGGCATTGGCTTTTGGTCGGGCGCACTGATCGCCACGCTGGTGATTTATCTCACCCTCAACGCCCTCAAAAAGGTGACCGCGAAGCACAGCCACGAGCGCACGCTTTATATCGGCGTCAGCGACGCGGATTCCGCAGCGGAAAAGGTGGTTGCCACGCTGCGCAACTGCGGCGCAAAGATGCAAAGCATGGAACTGATTTTTCCGGACGAGAGCTTTGCGGACAAGTTCAGCCGGCAGACCACCCTTGTGCTCAAGGCCTTTATTTATGTTCACAATCACAAGGAGCTGGCGCTGATCAAAGAGAGCCTTCTGGGGCTTACGTGCATCCATGATTTTTATGTGGAGTGAACTGCGATGAAGGAGTTTGGAGCTTTCCCGTTTTTTGCGTTGCTTTCGCGCATGAAATTTATCTCCCGCTGGGCGCTCATGCGCAACGCGCAGCCGGAAACCCTCAGCGAGCACAGCTTGGAAACGGCCGTGCTGGCGCATTGCCTTGCCACAATCCGCAACGTCCGCTTCGGCGGCGGTGTTTCGCCGGAACGCGCGGCGCTGCTGGCGCTGTTCCACGACGCGCCGGAGGTGCTCACGGGCGATCTGCCCACTCCCGTAAAATACCACAGCGAGCAGCTGCGCAGCGCCTACCGCCAGGTGGAGGAAAGCGCCGCGGACTTGCTGCTGGCGCTGCTACCGGAGGACTTCCGGGCGCACTATGCGCCGCTGCTTTCCCCCGCGCGGGAGGATCGGGCGCTTTGGTGCCTTGTGAAGGCGGCGGATAAGCTCAGTGCGCTGATCAAGTGCATTGAGGAGCAAAAGGCGGGGAACCGGGAATTTTGCAAGGCGCAGGAAAGCACGCACGCGGCGCTGCTGGCGATGGAGCTTCCGGAGGTGCTGGTTTTTCTGGATGAATTTTTGCCCGCGTTTGAGGAGCCGCTGGACGGGCTGCTGGACATCAGGCAGTAGATTGCGGGCGGTCAGACAAAGAGGAGAGAGAGAGGGGGAGGGGAGAGACGGGGATGGAGGAATGGGAGGCGCTGCAGGCACGCTGCATGGGCTGCACACGCTGTGAATTGGCGGCGACAAGAACAAACCTGGTCTTCGGCGTGGGGAATCCGCACGCGGAGGTGCTTTTTATTGGCGAGGGGCCCGGCGAGCAGGAGGATTTGCGCGGGGAACCCTTTGTGGGGCGTTCCGGCAAGCTGCTGGATCAATATCTTGCGGCAATTGATCTGGACCGCAAAAAGAACATCTATATTGCCAATATGGTCAAGTGCCGCCCACCCGGCAACCGCGACCCAAAGCCCGAGGAGCAGGAGGAGTGCATGGTCTGGCTCAAGGAGCAGGTGCGCCTGATGCGCCCGAAAATCATTGTTTGTCTGGGGCGCATTGCCGCGCAGCGGATTTTGCGCACGGATTTCAAGGTGACGCAGGAGCATGGACGCTTTGCGGAGCACAACGGCATCTGGCGCATGGGAACCTATCACCCCGCCATGCTGCTGCGTGACCCGCGCAAAAAAGAAGCGGCGTTGCAGGATTTTTTGGCGCTGCGGGCAAAGCTCAACGAGCTTAGTGCGCACAGCCCTCCATAAAGAAAAGCCGCAAAGGGAAAATCAGATGGTTTTGATGATACGAACAAAGAAAACGGAGCTGAGACAATGCCTTCCATCATCGTAAAAATTGTTTCCCCTGCGCTCTCGGTGCTGTGCTTCCTTTATTCCCTGATTGCCATCGGCATTTATATGATCCCGCGCGGCTATGCGGACGAGCCCTTTCCCGCCGTGGAGCGCCCGGCGCAGGAAAGCGTCAGCGCCACGCGGGAGGAAGCCGCGGCCAAGGGCGGCGGGTGGTATGTTACCATGGACGAGGAATTCGGCGGCGACGCGCTACCCGCCCCTTGGGTGACTTCACCCCACGGGCTGCGCAACACGGAATATTGGTGCGACAACCTGGTGGACGCAAGCCAGGACGGTTTGATCCGCGTGCTCGCCGCGCAGCTGGAGGATAACGACTGCGCGGTTTGCCCGGCGGCGGGGGATTTTGCCGGCGGCATTGAGACCCGCCGGATGGTGGACGGCAAAAGCGTTCCGACCTTTGCGCAGGCCTTTGGTTATTACGAGGCGCGGGTGCGCGTCCCGGACGCGCCGGGGCTGTGGAGCGCGTTCTGGCTGCAAGCGGATTCCCAGGGGCAGGTGGGCAGCTACGGCAGGGACGGCGCGGAAATCGACATTTTTGAATCCGCTTTCCGCGAGAACCCCGTCATGAACGGCAACGCCA
>JAISQZ010000186.1 GCA_031273905.1 Oscillospiraceae bacterium
TTTGGGGGCGCGTAGCCCCCAACGTCTTCCCCTTGATACTGAAATTTTAATGCGTTAATTGACCGCTTGGGTCTGAAATTTTAATAAATTGTTGACAGAGGTTCTTATTTTTTGAGCGCAAAACGCATGAACTTGGCTTGACAGAAGCGTATCTGTACGGATCACAAGCGCGGGGGACGGCGACCGACCACAGCGATGTGGATTATCATGCCACTATTCGCGTATTATGTCGTAAATCTTGTCTATCGTTTCACAGCGGAATCGTATGAGCGGCGGTTGCCTTGCAAAAAACAAACACGCCTATCCCTTCAGAAAGAGCTTTGCCAAATATTGCCCGGTATAGGAATCCGGGTTTTGCGCAACCTCCTCCGGCGTACCTTGTGCAACCAGTCTTCCGCCGCCGTCGCCGCCCTCCGGTCCCAGATCAATCAGGTAATCCGCCGTTTTGATCACATCCAGATTGTGTTCAATCACCAAAACGGTGTTGCCGACTTCCACCAGCCGCGCAAGAACCTCCAGCAGGCGCTGCACATCCGCAGCGTGCAGCCCTGTGGTAGGTTCGTCGAGAATATAAATCGTTTTACCTGTGGAACGCTTGGAAAGCTCGGACGCAAGCTTTACGCGCTGCGCCTCGCCGCCGGAAAGCGTCGTCGCTGGCTGACCGATCTTCACATAACCAAGACCGACTTCAAAAAGCGTCCGCAGCTGCCGGGCGATCTTTGGCACGTTTTCGAAAAAGTGCATCCCTTCCTCGATTGTCATTTCCAGCACGTCATAAATGGATTTGCCCTTATACTTCACCTCCAGGGTTTCGCGGTTGTAGCGTGCGCCCTTGCACACCTCGCAGGGGACGTAGATATCCGAAAGGAAGTGCATTTCGATCTTGACGATGCCGTCGCCTTGGCAGGCTTCGCAGCGCCCGCCCTTAACATTGAAGGAAAAGCGGTTGGCGCGATAGCCGCGCTGCTTTGCATCGGCAGTGGAGGCGTAAAGATCACGGATATCCGTGAACACGCCCGTATAGGTTGCCGGATTGGAGCGCGGGGTGCGCCCGATGGGGCTTTGATCGATGTCGATCACTTTATCCAGATGCTCCAGACCTTCCACGCCGCCGCAGGCGCCGGGGAAGGTGTGCGCCCGATTGAGCTTGGCCGCAAGGGTTTTGTAAAGAATTTCGTTGACCAGCGACGATTTTCCGGAGCCGGATACGCCGGTAACGCAAAGGAAGGTTCCCAAGGGAAAGCGGACGGTTAAGTCCTTGAGGTTATTTTCGCTTGCGCCGCGCACGGTCAAAAAAGCGCCGTTGCCCTGCCGCCTGTTTTTGGGAACCGGGATAGTGCGCTTGCCGCTCAGAAATTGCCCGGTGAGCGAGGCCTCGCAATTCATCAGTTCCTCTGCCGTGCCCTGGCAGATCAGCTCCCCGCCGTGTATGCCCGCCCCGGGGCCGATATCCACAATATGATCCGCTGCACGCATGGTGTCCTCGTCATGCTCGACTACGATCAGGGTGTTGCCCAAGTCACGCAGGCGCTTGAGGGTTTCAATCAGCTTATCGTTATCCCTCTGGTGCAAACCAATGGAGGGCTCGTCCAGGATATAAAGCACACCCATCAGGGAGGAACCGATTTGGGTTGCTAGGCGGATGCGCTGGCTTTCGCCGCCGGAAAGTGTTGCGGAGGCGCGGGAAAGACTGAGGTATTCCAGACCAACGTTGCGCAAAAAATCCAGTCTTGCCCGGATTTCCCGCAAAATCTGCGCGGCAATCATGCTGTCGCGTGCGTTCAATTGCAGTCGGCTAAAAAAATCCAGCGCCTTTAAGATCGAAAAACGTGTGCATTCGCTGATGTTCAAACCGCCTACCGTTACACAGAGCACTTCCTTTTTCAGGCGATCCCCATGGCATTGGGGGCAGGGCTTATTGGACATATATTGTTCCATGTCAGCGCGGGACCAATCGCTGCTGGTTTCTTTATACCGGCGCAGCAGATTGTTCGCGATGCCCTCATAATCAGAAAGGAATGTGCCGCTGCCGTAATGCCCGCTGCGGCGCAGGGTGATTTTTTTTCCCTTGGTGCCATAGAGGATCAGGTCGATTGCCGATTTGGGGAGTTCCCCCACAGGGGTATCCAGTGAAAACTTGCCGTAAGCCGCTAAGCCTTCCATATACATCTGCGCGATGGTGCCGCCATCCACATTCGACCAGCCGGAGGCCTTGACCGCGCCCTGCCGCAGGGAAAGGGTTTTATCCGGAAAAATCAGATCCGGATCCGGGGTCAACAGGGAACCCAAGCCGGTACAGTGCGGGCAAGCGCCGAAGGGGTTGTTGAAGGAGAACATGCGCGGCTGTAACTCCTCCATGCTAAAGCCGTGCTCCGGGCAGGCGTAATTCTGCGAAAACAGCAGCTCTTCACCGTCAATCACATCCACCAGCAGCATACCCTCCGCCAGGCGCGTTGCGGTTTCCACGGAATCCGCCAAGCGGCGGCGCAGCTCCGGCTGCATCACCAGGCGATCCACCACAATTTCGATGCTGTGCTTTTTGTTTTTGTCCATCGAGATGGTCTCTGAAAGGTCATAGACGCTGCCGTCCACCCGGGCGCGGACAAAACCGCTTTTGCGGGCTTGCTCCAATTCCTTTTGGTATTCGCCCTTGCGCCCGCGCACAATCGGCGCCATCAACTGGAACCGCGTGCCCTCCGGCAGCGCCATGATTTTTTCAACAATATCATCCACGGTTTGGCGGCTGATTTCCCGTGCGCATTCCGGGCAATGCGGAACACCCACCCTCGCGTAAAGCAAGCGCAGGTAGTCGTAAATTTCCGTCACAGTACCCACAGTGGATCGCGGATTCTTTGAGGTGGTCTTCTGGTCAATGGAAATCGCGGGGCTCAAGCCCTCAATGCTGTCCAGGTTCGGCTTTTCCATCTGCCCCAGAAACTGCCGCGCGTAAGACGAAAGGGATTCCACATAACGCCGCTGCCCTTCGGCATAGATTGTATCAAACGCCAGCGACGTTTTGCCTGAGCCGGAAAGCCCCGTAAATACGATCAATTGATCCCGCGGGATGGTCAGGTTGATATTTTTGAGATTGTGCTCACGCGCACCCTTGATGATGAGGTCTTTTTGCATGCGTATTTATTTCCAGCCCTTCTGTTTCATATAATAATCATCCCGCTGAAAGCCCTTTTGCCGCGGAAAGACCGTATATCCACACGCCTTGAGCGCGGCAATCCGCTGCGCGGCCGCAGGGATCGCTTTGCTGACAATGCGGCTGCAATCAAAGCAGGCAAAAAATTCGTCAGCGACCGTGAGAAGCTCCGCCAGATATGCTTCGCGCTCATAATCCGGAAGAAGGTCGATGCGCAAGCAGCCGTAATCCCCGCCAAATATTTCAACGGTACCGACGGCATGCCCGCTTTTTTTATTTAGGAGCGCAAAGCGAACAAAAGCGCAGTGCTTATATTCGTGCCGCCATCGGCGGATGGTTTTCCGCATTTCCGCAAGGGTTAAATCTTCGCGCCCCATTGCATAGGTGAAGGCATCCTCGTTGAAATAACGGATGGCTTCCGGGTTGCTGTAAACCCGCAGCAGGTCTTTCGCATCGCCCGTCGTTACCAAGCGCAGATGAAAATTGGCGCTGTCGAATTCCGGGCAGCGGTTGTAGGGGGCGGGGCGCTTCTGTTTCATAAAAGGCTTTCCTCACTTTCGCAATTCTTCTATCCGATCCCGCAGATACGCCGCGTGCTCAAACTCCAGGAGCTTTGCGGCGGCTTTCATTTCTATGGTCAGTTGGCGGATCTGCTGCTCGCGCTCCAGGCGTGAAAGCCGTTTTTTCGGTTTGCCCTCCTTTTCCGGTTGTGCCTTGCCGGAAATTTCGATGATGTCCCGCACATCCTTGCGGATTGTCTGCGGCACAATGCCATGGGCTTCGTTGTATGCGAGCTGCTTTTCACGGCGGCGCTGGGTTTCCAGCAGCGCACGCTCCATGGAAGGCGTCACCTGATCGGCGTACATAATCACCTGCCCCCCGGCGTTGCGTGCCGCGCGCCCGATGGTCTGAATCAGCGAGGTCTGTGAGCGCAGGAAGCCCTCTTTGTCAGCATCCAGGATGGCGACCAGGGAAACCTCAGGCAAATCCAAGCCCTCACGCAGAAGATTTATGCCAACGAGGACATCGAATTCCCCCAAGCGCAAATCGCGGATGATCTCCATGCGTTCAATTGTTTCGATGTCATGGTGCATGTAACGCACCTTGACGCCAACCTTTTCAAAATAGGCGGTCAGCTCCTCCGCCATCTTTTTGGTGAGCGTCGTCACCAGCACGCGTTCCTTCCGCGCGGTGCGCAGGTTGATTTCCGAAACCAGGTCGTCAATCTGCCCCTGCGTGGGGCGCACGCTTACCTCGGGATCCACCAGTCCTGTGGGGCGGATGATCTGTTCCACCAGCTGTGCGCTTTCCGTGCGCTCAAAGTCCCCGGGCGTGGCGCTGACAAAGATCCGCTGCCCCAGCCGGGCATAAAATTCATCGAAGCTCAGCGGGCGGTTATCAAAAGCGGAG
>JAISQZ010000227.1 GCA_031273905.1 Oscillospiraceae bacterium
TATCTGGGGAGGCACCCGCATGGAACAGCGCAACCCGCTGCCGGAAAACCCCTGGAACCTGCCGCCAAAGCTGCGGGACGATGACGAAGCGTTTTTGCGTGCGCTTACAGCTTGCGCAAAAGCCTATTTCGGCGAAGCCAAGCGCTGCAACGCGCTGCTCAATTTTTTGCTGGCTTGTGCGGCGGTGTTTTTGTGTTTGATCTTCCCGCTTTCCCTCTACCACAGCCTGAGCGGCTCCGATTCATTTTTTGGCTGGCGGCTGCTTTGGGTGACTGAGAATTCTATGGAACCGGTTATCCGCACGGGTGCGCTGGTGCTTGCCAGGGAAAGTGATTTTTCCGAAATTGAGGCGGGGGACATCATCGTCTATGCCTGCCCGGACGGGCAGTGGAACACACGGCGCGTGATCGCGCACACGGGCGGCAGCCTGCGCACACAGGGCGATAATGCCGCCGAACCGGAAGCGCGACAGGTAACGGAGGAAAGCTACCGCTGTGAGGTGCGAAAAATATGGAATTGCTTCGCGGCGCTGCGCCGAAAGCGATAAGCGCCCGGGTTTATTTTTTTTGAGGGGATCCCCTCCCCGCCGGGGCGGAAAACAGGAGCGCTTATTGAGCCGTTTTCCCGTCCATCGCCCTGCACTGCTGCAGCCAACCAAAATAATCCTCCTGTGAAGCGCTGGCGTTGCGGATACGCAGCCGCCATTGCCTTGCTTGCGCTTTAAAATCCTCCAGCTCCTTCTCGTCCCGGGCGGCGCCGCTGCGCTTGAATCGGTTCGCCTTGGCGTTATATATCTGTTTATACAGCTTCGCGATCCCGTCGGCGCGGCCGTCCGTTTGCGGCGCCTGCGTCTCTGCGACTTCGCGGCAGCTCAACTGCGGGTGATCGGGGGATTGCCCCGCGCAATAATCGTTCAGGCTTTCCCGGGCGGGGAAATAACGCCCGCAGCATTGGCAGCGCTTGAGCAGGCTGCGCCCGCGAATCAGCTCAACGGCAAAGGCCTTGAGCAGATGCGCAAATGAGGAATATTCCTGACAAAAGCTCAATTCAAAGGGATAGCCCTGCGCGGTTGCATCCATTAGCAGCGCATCGAAAAGAACCTCCTTGGAAGCCGGCAGCGCAGCGTTCCGGCGCTGCTCCAGCAACGCCGCCCAAGCGGCGGACATCCGCTCCATGGCCTGTGCGCCGAGCACCGAGGCTTCCAGCGTCGCTTTTTCGGTATAACGCGTCAGGCGATCCACGTCAAAAAGCCCTTCCGCATAGGTGTAGGCCGCAAGGCGCATCACCGGGTCGAAGCCCTTTTCGCGCTTGCAGACAAGCACATGGTCAATCATATCGCGCAAATGGCGGCAGCTTCCTCCGGAAAGGCGTTCGCGCAGATACGCCTGCTGCAGCTCGCGCAGCGGCGATTCCTGCGCCAAAAGACTGCCGTAATCCTCATTGAGGAAGGCCAGCAGCATTTGGGAGGGGGTTTTCGGCAAAAATTCCCAAAAAATTTCTTCATTCAGCAATTTATCCCGCAGGGCAACGGCGCAGACCTCACTGCCTGCGGAGCGGAACACTTCCAACGTCATGGCGCAACCACCGCTTTCTTTTAACTGCGCTGCTATCATACCAAAATTTGCGCCGCCTTGTCAAGTGCGGGCAAGCGGAGTTGAATACGGTTTTTGCGATTGCGCGTACTGTTGAAACAAAACATAAAAAGACCCGAGAAATGAATTGCTACATCACAAGCCTTATTGAAACGCCCGAAAGACTGATGAAAATCACCCGCTTCAGATAATTGGCGGTTTTTCAAGTGAGGTTTATGAAACGGTCGCGACACAAATTGAAAAAGGCATTGACATGTGCGGCGCTTTCTGTTATACTACAAAAGCAAATGAAGTAAAGCTGTGCAGCTTTCACCCAGGAGGTTTTGTCCGCCGCGGGTCAATAGGGATTCCATGCCGTTTCTTTGTGCGCATTGGAATCGGGATTGACTTGATGCGCGGGCAGCTTCATGCCCGTGCTTTTTTGCCATCAATTGGGAGGTGTTGTCCATCAGTACGAAGGAGCAGCAAATCAACGACGCAATCCGGGACCGCGAGATCCGTGTGGTTTCCGAAACCGGGGAGCAGCTTGGTATCATGTCGGCCGCACGCGCACTGCAGTTGGCCGAAAGCAAAAACCTGGATCTTGTGAAAATCGCGCCGATGGCGAAGCCGCCCGTGTGCAAAATCATGGATTACGGCAAATATCGCTTTGAGCAGTCCAGGCGCGAAAAAGAGACCAGGAAGAACCAGCGGGTCGTTGAGCTCAAAGAGATTCGCCTTTCCCTTGGTATCGATAAGCACGATTTCGACACCAAGGCGGGTCATGCCCTGCGTTTTCTGGAAGCCGGCAACAAGGTCAAGGTTTCCATCCGTTTCCGTGGGCGCGAAATGGCGCACGCCAACCTTGCGCACGGTACGATGGCAAGCTTTGCAGAAGCCTGCGCGGGCGTCGCCACGGTGGAGCGTGCGGCGAAGCTGGAAGGGCGCCAAATGCTGATGTTTTTGACCCCCAAGAACAAACAATAATTCAGGAGGAACCAAACCATGCCAAAGATCAAAACGCATTCCGGCGCAAAGAAGCGCTTCAAGCTTTCCAAAAATGGAAAGCCCATGCGCGCCCACGCCTACACCTCCCATCAACCCCGCCTCAAAACGCAAAAGCGTAAACGCGGGCTGCGCGGCACCACAGTGGCCGACAGCACCAACCAGCGCCAAATCAAGCGCCTGATTCCCTATAAATAAGCGCAAAAGCGAACACGATATTGAAAATCAAATAAACGGAGGGAAAATCCCATGGCACGTATTAAGGGCGCAGTGATGACGCGCAAAAGAAGGAAGAGGGTACTCAAGCTCGCAAAGGGCTATTACGGCTCCAAAAGCCGTTTGTTCAGGACTGCCAAGCAGGCGGTGATGAAGTCCGGGCAATATGCTTACATCGGGCGCAAGCAGCGCAAGCGCGATTTCCGCCGCTTGTGGATCACCCGCATTTCCGCTGCCGCCAAGTGCAACGGCATGAATTATTCCACCCTGATCAACGGGCTGAAGAAGGCGAACATTACGCTCAACCGCAAGATGCTTTCCGAAATTGCCATTGCCGACCCTGCGGCGTTTGCCAAGCTGGTGGAACAAGCCAGGGCGGCGCTTTGATGCGGAATTCGATATTTTTGTGAAACAGGCAGTCAGAATATGGCTGCCTGTCTGGATATTTTTCAAGAAGATGAAAGACACAGCATGCAGCAAAAAATAATTGCCGTTGGCAGCATCACTTCAACCGAAAATTCCGCTGTGAAGGCGGCGGCAAAGCTGTTGCA
>JAISQZ010000026.1 GCA_031273905.1 Oscillospiraceae bacterium
GAAGTTGGCGAGGATCGGGATGAGCGCACCAAGGATGGAGGGGCCCAGGTTGCCCACAAAGGCGCTGACGGACAGCAGGGAGGTTCGTTCCTTTTCGTTGGGCGTCATCACCTGCCCCAGGCTGTCGTAGGCCGTTTGGAACAGCGACTGAAACAGCATGAGCAGCGCATAAGCGGCGCCGATGAGCAGGAGCTTGCCGCGGTAGGAAAAATCCAAAGGGATGAACGCCATGAAGGTCAGCAGGCAGACCGTTGGCACACCGGTGTAAATAAGATAGGGGCGGAATTTTCCCAAGCTGCTTTTGGTGTTATCAAGCAGCATACTGACAAACGGCGTTTTCACCAGGTTGAGCACGCCCATCAGTACGCTCAAAAACGCCAAATCCATCGGTTTGATGCCATACGCGGAGCCGATGAGGAAGCAGGTGGAGGCAAGCACCACATATTGCCCGAACAGCGCGTTGATTGTATAGGGACCGATGCCGCCCGCGCTATAGGAAGCCACCTCCTTGTTGGAAATAAAATTCCCTTCGGCAGGGCTTTTCCAGTGCGAGGTAAAATCCGAAATTAGGCTTTTGATCTGCATTGGCTTCCTCTTTTCTTGCGGGACGAAAAAAATACGCCCTCCGGCGCTTGCGGTTCGCCGCGCCCCGTTGCAGATCAGTATAAACAAAAACAGGGGAAAGATCAAGTGTTTTTTTGCGTTGACTTTTCCTTCTGAATCTGTTATTATGACGGTGGATTTATGGAACGCTGGGAGGGAAATGGGATGCAACGGTGCAAAACGCGTATTTTCGCCCTGCTGCTTTGCCTGTGCTTCCTCGCGGCGGTTTTCTTCCCCTGCATCTATCTTTCCGCCCATGCAAACCACACGCACGACCATGCGGGTCCCGGCGGCGACTGCGCCGTGTGCGTATGCGTCGCTGCGGCAAGAACGCTTATTAAGACAATGGGCGCGGTGTTTGCCTGCGCGGTCTTCGCGCTGGGCTTTGGCTGTACCCTGCCCGTTTGCCTGCGCCTTTTTGCGGGCAGCGCGGGCTTTTTTAGCCCTGTGGCTCGCAAGGTGCGCCTGAACAGCTGAGTTTGCCTCCGCCCGAAAAACACATCTTTTGTTTTTTGCAATATTTTGCGGAGGTATTTTATATCATGAAAAAAGCAATTTCCCTTGCCGCTGCCGCGCTGCTTTGCGCTGTGGCATTGTTTGGCTGCGGCACAGCGGGCGTGCCGCAAACCACGGGCGGCTCTGCCGCGCCGAAAAAAATCAGCGTAGTCGCCACGATTTTTCCGCCCTATGATTTTGTGCGCGAGATCGCGGGTGATCTGGTTGACCTGAAAATGCTGCTGCCCCCGGCCGCTGAAAGTCATTCCTTTGAGCCAACCCCGCGGGATATGGTCGATATCCAAAACTGCGACCTGTTCATCTATGTCGGCGGGGAATCCGATGAATGGGTGGAAGGTGTCCTCGGCGCCGCGCAAGCGCCCGGGCGCACCGTCGTCACCCTGATGGACTGCGTGGCGGTGGTGGAGGAAGAGATCGTGGAGGGCATGGAGGAAGAGGAAGAGGAAGAAGAAGGCGGGGAGGCTCCGGAATACGACGAGCACGTCTGGACCGCGCCCCAAAACGCCAAGCTGATTGTGGAAAAGCTCTCTGCGGCGCTTTGTGCGCTGGATGAAGCGAACGCCGCGGCATATCAACAAAACACGTCCGCCTATCTGCTGAAGCTTGACGCGCTTGACGCGCAGTTCAGGGCGGTGACGCAGGCCGCTAAGCGCAAAACCATTGTTTTTGGCGATCGTTTCCCCTTCCGCTATTTTGCCGATGCCTATGGTCTGGATTACTTTGCCGCGTTCCCGGGCTGTTCCACGGAAACGGAGTGCAGCGCCAAGACGCTTGCCTTTTTGATTGACAAGGTCAAGGCGGAGCAGCTCCCCGTGGTGTTCCACATTGAGCTTTCCAACGCAAAGATCGCCAACACCATCGCGCAGGCCACGGGAGCGCAGGTGCGGCTGCTTCACGCGGTGCACAACATCTCGGGCGATGATTTTGACGCGGGCGCAAGCTACCTTTCCCTGATGGAGAAAAACGTTGAAACACTGAAGGAGGCGCTGGGTTAATATGGCACTCATCACCTGCCGGGACGCTGCCTTTGCCTATGAGGGGCATACCGCGGTCAGCGGGCTGAATTTTTCGGTCAGCTGCGGGGATTACCTTTGCGTTGTCGGCGAAAACGGTTCGGGCAAAAGCACGCTCATCAAGGGTCTGCTGCGCCTGAAAAGCCCTTCGTCGGGCAGCGTCTTGACGGGGGATGGGCTTAAGCCCAGCGAAATCGGCTATCTGCCCCAGCAAACCGCCGCGCAAAAGGATTTTCCCGCCAGCGTTTTTGAGGTCGTCCTTTCCGGGCGGCTGAGCCGGAGCGGGCTGCGCCCGTTTTATGCAAAGGCGGATAAGGCGCTTGCGCGGCAGCATATCCGCTCGCTTGGGATTGAGGCGCTGCAAGGGCGCTGTTACCGGGAGCTTTCCGGCGGGCAACAGCAGCGGGTGCTGCTTGCGCGCGCACTGTGCGCCACGCAAAAGCTGCTGCTGCTTGACGAACCCTTTGCGGGACTGGATCCCTTGGCGGCGCAGGAGCTTTACCGCGAGATTGAACGCATCAACCGCAAGGACGGCATCACCATCATCATGGTTTCGCACGATATCGCAAGCGCGGTGAAATATGCCTCGCATATCCTGCACCTCAAAACGGAGCAGGCCTTCTTCGGCGAAACGCAGCGCTATCTAAAATCCGCCATTGGCGCGGCTTTTTTGGGAGGTGAGGCGCAATGACTGCCGCTTTGACTGTCGCGTCGGAAGCTGTTGGGGGCTTTTTTGCGGCGCTGCCCCGGCGCATTCCCCTTTTGGGCGAGCTGCTGGAGATGTTTTCGTATGCCTTTATGCGCAACGCCCTGATTGTGGGGCTGCTGGTTTCGCTTTGCGCCGCGCTGCTGGGTGTGAGCCTGGTGCTCAAGCGCTATTCCATGATCGGCGACGGGCTTTCGCACGTGGGCTTCGGCACCCTGGCCATCGCCACGGCGTTGCACCTTGCGCCTCTGGCGGTTTCCATCCCCGTGGTGGTTCTTGCCGCCTTTTTGCTGCTGCGCATCAGTGAGCGCGGCAAAATCAAGGGCGATGCCGCCATCGCGCTGATTTCCACCACCTCCCTTGCCATTGGTGTGCTTGTGGTTTCGCTCACCAGCGGCATGAACACGGATGTCTGCAACTACATGTTCGGCGCCATTGTCGCGATTGAGGATGCCGATGTGATCCTCAGCGTTGCGCTGACCGCCGTGGTGCTTCTGCTGTTCCCGCTGTTTTATCACAAGATTTTTGCCGTTACTTTTGATGAAAGCTTCGCGCAGGCGACCGGGACAAAAACCGGCGTATATAACATGCTCATCGCCCTGCTCACTGCCGTCACCATCGTGCTGGGGATGCGCATGATGGGCGCCCTGCTTATTTCCAGCCTGGTGATTTTCCCGGCGCTTAGTTCCATGCGCCTGTGCAAAACCTTCAAGGCGGTCACCATCTGTTCGGCGGTTATTTCGGTGTTCTGCGTCGTGACCGGTCTAGCGATTTCCTACCTTTACGTTGCGCCCAACGGTTCCAGCCTGCCAACGGGGGCAAGCATTGTGATGATCAACGTTGTGGTCTTTTTGCTGTTTTGGATGATTCATTTGATCAAAGGGAGGGTCAGAGCGTGAAAAAGTTATTTTCCCGCAAACGCTTCACCTGCCTGGCAACGCTTGCCCTGTTGCTTGCCCTGCTCGTGGGTTGCGGCGGGCAGGCGCGGGAGCAGGAGGGGCAAAGCACGGGCGCCGCAAGCGGCGAACAGTTGGCAATTGCCGCCGAAAAGGAAGCCGCCGCGGTTCGTAATTCCGGCGGGCTGGTGGAAATCAAAGAAAAACGCTTCATTGCCCAGTGCAACGACATCCTGCTCAACCCCGCGCGTTATACGGGCAGAAAAATCCGCATTGAGGGCATGTTCAGCGCCTATGACGACGGGACGGGCACTGTGCGTTACTGGGTGACGCGCAACAGCCCCGGCTGCTGCGGCGCGGACGGCGTGGTGGGCTTTGAGTTCCGTGCGCAACAAGCGCCGGATTGCCTGGAAAACGACTGGATCGTGGTGGAGGGCGGCATTGCGGAAGAGGAGAGCGAATATTACTCTTCCAATATTTTCATCAGGGATGCCACGGTAACGGTGAAAACCGAGCGCGGCGCGGAATTTGTGGCGAGCTGACCTGCCCGCGCCCGCCTATGTGCATTATCACAAATAGTTTCTGTGCAGCGCCGCCGAAAGCGGCTACAATGCGAAAAAGTCGATTCTTTCAAAAATTTGGACTAGCTTTTTCCAATTGCGTCTGATATAATGAAAGCGGTGTGCCGGAAGGTGCGCTGCTTTCCCGTTTTGATCACAGCAAAAGGAGGAAACGGCAGTTTATGGTCAAGAAAATCAGCAAGATCCCATTCAATGGCACGCCGGAGCAGGCGGCGCAGTTGGAGGAGGTTATCGCGGCTTATCGCGGGGATAAGAGCCAGTTGATGACCGTGATGCAAAAGGCACAGCAAATCTATGGCTACCTGCCCTTTGAGGTGCAGGCAATGATCGCCGACGGCATGGAAATTCCGCTGGAAAAGGTCTATGGGGTTTCCACCTTTTATGCGCAGTTCGCGCTTTCGCCGGCAGGCAAATATTCCATCTCCGTGTGCCTTGGCACGGCCTGCTATGTCAAGGGGGCGCAGGCGGTGCTTGACCGCCTTACGGAGTTGCTGGGGATTGCATCCGGCGAATGCACGGAGGACGGGCTTTTTTCGCTTGACGCCTGCCGCTGCATCGGCGCCTGCGGGCTTGCGCCCGTCATGATGGTCAACGATGAGGTCTATGGCAACCTCGAGCCGGATCAGATCAACGGCATTCTGGAAAAATACAAAGCTTGATTCTTCGTGAAGATAACACCTGACAACTAGAAAGGGTTGACCGTTTTGATTTCATCTGCTCAGCTCAATGAATTGCGAAACCGGTATCAGGAACAAATGACCCCCGGTGGAGCTGCCGGCCCCGCAATGCGCATTGTGGTCGGTTTTGCCACCTGCGGGATTGCCGCGGGCGCGAAGCCGGTGCTTTCTTCCCTGCGCAGGGAACTCAAGGGGCTCGGGCGCGGCGATGTGCTGGTGGAGGAAACCGGCTGCATCGGCATGTGCCAATATGAGCCGATTGTGGAGGTTTACGCACCCAATCAGCCCAAGATCACTTATGTGAAGATGAACGCCGAAAAAGCGGCGCGCGTGGTGCATTCTCATGTTGCCAACGGCATAGTCGTGGCGGAATACACCATCGGCCAGGCGACGGGCGAGGCCGGGGAGGGGGCGGTTTTGCCGCTGGACAGCACCGCGTTTTACAAAAAGCAGCGGCGCATTGCCCTGCGCAACTGCGGCGTGATTGACCCGGAAAACATTGATCAATATATCGCTGCGGACGGTTACCAGGCGCTGGCAAAGGCGCTCACCCAGCTCCAGCCCGGCGATGTCATCCAGATCCTCAAGGATTCCGGCTTGCGCGGGCGCGGCGGCGGCGG
>JAISQZ010000139.1 GCA_031273905.1 Oscillospiraceae bacterium
GTGGAAACCGGTTCCACCCTGCGCGAAAACGGGCTGGAGGTGATTGAGGAGCTCCTGCCGATTTCCGCGCGGGTGATTGTCAACAAGGCGAGCATGAAGCTGCGCCGGGAGGAGATTGAGCGTCTGCTGGGCGATATTTCGTTGGCGCTGCAGGTGCAATAGAAAGTGACGGAGGAGGAATTTGCGATGATACCGATTACGGTTGCGGATGGTGCGCGGGAGCGGGCGCTGTTTGCACAACTGAAGGAACGCAGCGGCGAGGTGGATGCCCGGGTGACTGCGGCGGTGCAGGCAATCCTGCAGGATGTGAAGCTGCGCGGCGACGCGGCGGTGCGGGAATACACCCAGCGCTTTGACGGTGTTGCGCCGGACTGCGTTGAAGTGACGCGTGCGGAAATAGATGCCGCCGCCGGTCAGTGTGCGCCGGAATTTGTGGCGGCGCTGATTGCGGCGAGCGAAAACATTTGGGAATTCCATCGGCAGCAGCGGCAAAACAGTTGGTTTACCACAAAGGAAAACGGCGTGATGCTTGGGCAGCGTGTGCGCGGACTCAAGCGCGTGGGTGTCTATGTGCCCGGCGGCACGGCGGCGTATCCCTCCTCTGTGCTGATGAATGTGATCCCCGCAAAGGTTGCCGGGGTGCAGGAGGTTGTTATGGTGACCCCGCCGCAAAGCGGCGGCGCAAACCCCAATATCCTTGCGGCAGCGCAAATTGCCGGGGTGGATCGGGTGTTCCTCGTCGGCGGGGCGCAGGCCTGCGCGGCGCTGGCATATGGCACGGAAACGATTCCCCGGGTGGATAAGATCACAGGTCCCGGCAATATTTTCGTCGCAACGGCGAAAAAGCTGCTTTACGGGCAGGTGGATATCGACATGATTGCCGGTCCGAGCGAAATTTTGGTCATTGCGGACGAAAGCGCCAATCCGCGCTTTTTGGCGGCGGATCTGCTTTCTCAGGCGGAGCATGACCGCCTGGCAAGCGCGATTTTGCTTACCACCTCGCAACGCATTGCGCAAGCGGTGCGGCAGGAGCTGGAGCTTCAACTGAACCGGCTGCCGCGCAAAGAGATTGCCGCAGAAGCCTTGCGGAATTACGGCGCGATCTTGGTCTGCGAAAGCATGACGCAGATGCTTGAATTCGCCAATGACCTTGCGCCGGAGCATCTGGAGCTTTGCGTGGAGGACGCTATGCGGCACCTGGGCACCATCGAAAACGCGGGTTCGGTGTTCCTGGGGCATTTTTCGCCGGAGTCGCTGGGGGATTACTACGCGGGGCCAAATCATGTGCTGCCTACCGGAGGCACGACGCGCTTTTTCTCCCCGCTTTCGGTGGATGATTTTATCAAGAAGCTGCAATTTATCTCCTATACGGAATCGGCGCTGCACCTGGCGGGGGATGAAATCGTCACCCTGGCGCGGACGGAGGGCTTTGACGCCCACGCCTACGCCGTGCGCACGCGCTTCGAAGAAAACGAGACGGAGGTCAGGCATGGCGTATCAGATCAATGAAAAGGTTCGTTCGCTCACGCCTTATGATCCCATTGAGGGCGATTATCCCATCCGGCTTGACGCGAATGAATCCTTTTTGCCTATCACGCAGGAGGAACGCGCCGCCCTGCAAGCCGCGGCGGAGCGCGTCGATCTGCGCCGCTACCCGGATCCTCTGGCAAGGCGGCTGTGCACGGCGGCGGGAGAATACTATGGCGTTTTGCCGGAATTCATCACCGCAGGGAATGGCCTTGATGAGATATTGTCGCTGCTGGCAAGCGCTTTTCTGCCCAAAGGGAGCCGCCTGCTTTGCTTTGAATGCGATTTTTCGATGTACGCCTTCTATGGCTGTCTTGCGGAAGCGGACTGCGTCCGGCTGCCCAGACGGGCGGATTATAGCATTGACGTGGCGGCGCTACTGGCGGCGCTGGAGGCAAGCCGTCCGGCGTTGCTGCTTTTTTCGAACCCCTGCAATCCGACCTCGCTGGTGCTGCCCCGCGGGGATATCCGCCGCATAATCCGCGCAGCGGAAAAAAGCAACACCCTCGTGGCGCTGGACGAAGCCTATATGGATTTTTCCAACCAATCGCTTCTGGGTGAATTCGCGCAGTATGACAATCTGGTTTTGTTGCGCACCTGTTCCAAGGCGGCGGGGCTTGCCGGGCTGCGTTTGGGCTTCGCTTTTGCCGGCCACGCGCTGACCAAAACGCTGCGTGCGGTGAAATCACCCTACAATGTCGGCGCGTTAACCCAAGCGGCAGGGGAAGCCCTGCTGAAAAACGGTGAACGGCTCCAAAGCGCAATCGCGCAGATCAAGCGATCCCGCGCGGCGCTTTCACAGGGCTTGCGGAAGCTTGCCGTGCAATTTCCTGGGCGGCTTGCGGTGGTCGGCGACGAAGCAAATTTTGTCTTCGTTCAAATGGAATGTGCGCAAGCGGCGTTCGAAGCGCTCAAGGGGAAGGGGATCATCGTGCGGTGCTTCGGCGCCGCGCTGCGCATCACGGCAGGTTCCGCAGAAGAAAATGCAGCCCTTTTATCTAATTTAGAATTATTCCTGCGGCAGGATCGGATATAATCAAGCTATAGTTCGAAAACAGAAAGAGGGACGCCCCTATGCGAAACGCGACGGTCAACCGTAAGACCAAGGAAACCAGCATATTCCTCCAGCTTTCGCTGGACGGGGGCGAGGTTTCCATCGAAAGCGGGATCGGTTTTTTTGACCACATGCTCACCGCGCTGGCGGTGCATGGTGGCTTTGGGATGGAGCTGCGCTGCCAGGGCGATTTGCAGGTGGATGCGCACCACAGCGTGGAGGATTGCGGCATTGTGCTTGGGCAGGCGTTTGCCTTGGCGCTGGGGGATAAATCTGGCATTGCGCGCTACGGCAATGCGGTGATCCCGATGGACGAAAGCCTTGCTCAAGCGAGCGCGGATATCAGCGGGCGCCCGTTTTTGGTGTTCCGTGCGCTGTTTTCCCAGGAAAACGCCGGGGAATTTGAGCTTTGCCTTTGCGAAGAATTTTTCCGTGCCTTTGCGGTCAATGCGGGCGTCACGCTGCATTTGTCGCTTGCCTATGGCGCAAACGGGCATCACGAGGCGGAAGCAATTTTCAAGGCCTGTGCACACGCGCTGCGCCAGGCGGTTACGCCCGCAAGGGGTGCACTCACCACCAAGGGATGCCTTTGAATTTTTGGGGATGAAGGAGAACCAGGCAATGTTGATTTTTCCGGCAATTGACATCAAGGGCGGCGAATGTGTCCGGCTTTCCCAGGGGGAATTTTCCACGGCGCAGCGGGTGGCGGCGGACGCGCTTGAAACGGCGTTTTCTTTTAAAGAAGCGGGCTGCACATGGGTGCATATGGTGGATTTGGATGGCGCGGTGCAGGGGAAGCGCGTCAATGAAGCGCTTTTTTTGCGCGTCGCGCGTGAAAGCGGTTTGGAAGTGCAATTGGGCGGCGGCATCCGCAGCATGGCGGATATCTCGTTTTATTTAGAGCACGGCATCCGGCGGGTGATCCTCGGTTCCGCGGCGGTCAGCAAGCCCGCGCTGGTCGGGGAAGCCTTGCGGGTCTTCGGCGCGGATGCCGTCGCCCTTGGTATTGACGCAAAGCGTGGCATGGTCGCAGCCAAGGGTTGGCTGGAACTCAGCGAGATCAGCTATCTTGATTTGGCGCGGCAGATGGAGCGGCACGGCGTTAAAACGGTGATTTTTACCGATATTGGGCGTGACGGGATGCTCAGCGGTCCGAATCTGGAGCAGCTGGCTGCCCTGCGCGACGCGGTCGGCTGCGATATCATTGCCAGCGGCGGGGTTTCCTCCAATGCGGATATCCGCCAGTTGGCGCGAGCGGGAATGCAGGGCGCTATCTGCGGAAAAAGTATTTACAGCGGTGCGCTTTCGTTGGCGCAGGCGGTGCGGGATGGAAAGGAGTTTGGGAAAAATGAGTGCGTTTGAGGCGCTTTATCAGGTGATTCTGGAACGCAGGGCGCAGCCCCGGGAAGGTTCCTACACCAACTATCTGTTTGAAAAAGGATTGGATAAAATCCTGAAAAAATGCGGTGAGGAATGCGCGGAAACAATCATCGCGGCAAAAAATGGCGAACGTTCCGAGGTGATTCTGGAACTGAGTGACCTCGCCTTTCATGTGGCTGTGCTGATGGCAGAGCTTAACATACACCCGGAGGATATTGCGGCGGAGCTTGCCAAACGCAGCCAAAAAAGCGGGAATCTCAAGCAATTTCATGCGGTGGATAAAAATTCCTGAAAGGGGGATTTTGGTGCAGTATTTCGCTTATGTTCTTTTAGCGACTCTGGGATTATTTGTGCTGATCACCTTGATCCGCGCGGCGTTCTTTCGCCCGAAGAGGGAGGGCTTTGCCCCCCTGCCGGAGGAAAGCGTTGATGTGGAACGGGCGGCGGCGCGGCTGAGCGGCGCAATCCAAATTCCAACGATCTCCTACCCCAACGAGGAGGATGTGGACTGGGCGCAGTTCGAGCGCTTTCGCGCCTATTTGCGGGAAAGCTATCCGCTGATCCACAAGCAGCTTGTATGCGAGGTGGTTGCCGGGGCGAGCCTGCTTTATTGCTGGAAGGGCAGCGATCCTTCCCTTGAGCCGATCGCCCTGCTTTCGCACCAGGATGTGGTGCCGGTTTCCGGCGGAACCGAGGGGGATTGGACGCATCCGCCCTTCAGCGGCTTCAATGACGGAACGTTCATTTGGGGACGCGGTGCGATGGACATGAAAAACCATCTCATTTGCGTGATGGAAGCGGTGGAAACCCTGCTTGCGGAGGGCTTTGCCCCCGTGCGGGACGTCTATCTGTGCTTTGGGCATGACGAGGAGGTCGTCGGCGCGGAGGATTCCGGTGCGTTCCGTCTGCGCAAAGCGCTGGAAGCGCGCGGCGTGAAGCGCCTGGCGAGCACCCTCGACGAGGGCGGCGCAATGCTGCCCTTGCATGTGAAGGGAATCATTGAAAACAGTGTTTTGGCGGGCATCGGGATTTCTGAAAAGGGTTACGTTGATTTTGAGATCACAATCAACCGAAAAGGCGGGCATTCCGCGCAGCCACCCGCGCATACCGCTCTGGGCGAGCTTGCGCAGGTGATCCGTGATTTGGAAAGGCGCCAGTTCAAGGCGGAGCTGTTGCCCTTTATGCTGCATCTGCTCAGCGAGGGCGGCCGGCGGCTGCCCTATGCGCTGCGTCTGCTCAGCTGCAATTTGCCGTTGCTGCGCCCGTTGCTCAAGGCGGTGCTGAAAAAGATCCCCGCTGCAGCGAGCATGATCCGCACCACCACCGCCGTAACGATGGCCAGCGGCAGCCCGGCGGCGAACGTGCTGCCGCAAAAGGCGAGCGCCGTGGTCAATTTCCGCATCATGCCGGGGACAACGGTGAAGGATGTGGAGGCGCACATCCGCAAGGTAGTGAGGAATAAGGATATTGTGCTGAAGGTTCTTAAGCAAAAAGAAGCTTCGCCTTTTTCCGGCATGCGTTCATCCTCATTTGAGGCAATCCGCAGGCTGGTTTTGGCGCAGCAGCCGGAAGCGATTGTTGCGCCTTATCTGGTGATGGGCGGCACGGACAGTTATTTTTATGAACCGATCTGCGCTCACTGCTACCGTTTTTCGCCCTTTCTGGCCGAGCTTTCGCTGCTTTTTTGCACCCACGCGACGAATGAGCGGGTGCCCGTGGAGACGTTGGGCGGCGCGGTCACGTTCTTTAAGCGCTATATTCGCCTAGCGAGCCAGCCCGATTGAATCAACGCGCGGCGGGAACGGCTGCCGCAAAAAAAATTTACATAGATTTGACGGGCTGTAGGTTTTGGTTTTTACATTTTGCCGCTAAACTGAAAGGCATATTTAAGTTTATGGAGGTTTTTATGAAACGGACGATTCAGTGTTTGCTTTCGGCGGTTATGGTTCTTTTGCTGCTTTTCGCTGTTGTCCCGGCGGGTTTTATGCCGGCGCTGGCGGCGGAAAAGAACTCCCTGCAAATCGGCTTGCTTTCAGACATTCACATTTTCCCCGAGGAATTGACCGATGGCTACGGTTCCGCGTTCCAGAAAAGCTTGGGCGGGGAGAACAAGCAGTTTGAGCAGTCCGAGGGTTTGCTGGCTTCCGCCCTTGCGGCGCTGGAAAGCCATGCCAAGAAAAATGGCATGAAGGCAGTGCTGATCAGCGGAGATCTGACCAAGGACGGTGAGCTGGAAGGGCATCAAAAGCTTGCAAAAACGCTGAAAGCCTTTGAAAAGCGCTCCGGTCTGCAGGTGCTGGTAATCCCCGGCAATCACGACATCAACAACATCGGGGACAGCTTTGTGGGCGGGGTGCACCAGGACGGCACGCTGACGAGTCCGGAGCAATTCCGTGAGATTTATAAAAACTTGGGTTACGGCGAAGCGGGTGCGACATATTACCAACCGCCCGCAGGCAAAAAGGGCGGGATGCTCAGCTATGCGCTGGATTTGCCGGGGGGGTACCGCCTGATCGCCTTGGATACCTGCAAATACAGCAAGGATCAAACCAAGGAGGGAAAGGACTATCAGAATACGGGCGGTATGCTCAGCAAGGAACTGCTTGCCTGGGCGGTCGCGCAAAGCAGGGAAGCTGTTGCCCAAGGCAAAACCGTGCTTGGCATGGGGCATCACAACCTGACCTCCCATATGGGCCCTGAGGATCGCATCTTCTTGGATTTTATGCTGGACGATTGGCTGCGGGTGCGCGAGACCCTTGCCGATGCCGGGATGCATTTCTATTTTTCCGGGCATATCCATGTTGGGGAGATCGGCGATGCCGTTTCCGACAGCGGCGAGGCGCTTTATGACGTTTGCACCGCGGCGCTTTCCACTTACCCCAACAGCTTCAGGGAACTGCGTTTCACCCGCGAAGGGAAGAAAATTTCCGCCAAGGTGGAAACCTATGACGTCGACTGTGTCAAGCCCGTTGCCGCCAACGGTGTAACCTATCCGCAGCCCTATACCGCCGTTTCCTTCGATCTTTCGTTTGACAAGGACGGCATCGGGGAATTCCTTACCTCAATGGTGGACGGTTCCCTTACGCCGTTGCTGGAAGACATGCAAAAGGCGGGTGGCTTGAGCGCCTTCCTCGGGGAACAGGATCTGGATCTGGAGGGTATGATTGATGACGCGCTGAACGGTGGCGTGAAGCTGGGGCAGATCGACATCTTCACAGCGAAGAACGTGATGGGTTTGGTCAACGATGTTTTGGGGCAGGTGGATAAGAATTATATCAATCAGCCTGAACGCCTGACCGCCTTGCTCAACGGCATGATTGGCGAGTTGATGGACATGCAGGTTTCATCACTGCCAAGCACGCAATTTCTGCAATCCATGGGCTTGGGGGATCCCCAAAAGCCCGGCACGCTGGAGGATCTTGCCAACGAGGTGATCGTCTATGCCTATACCCGGCAGCCCGGCGCGGAAAACGACAGGTTTTTGATGGATGCCATCCGGGGCTTTGAATCCGGCGATAGCACAGACCGTTTGATCAGCCTTTTGCTGGATATGATCCTCAATGATCTGCTGGAAGAGGAGTTGCTGCCGACGCTCAAGCTGAACCTTTCGCCTGTCTTCACCCAACCGCTCCTTCGCCTGACGCTGGGTACGCTGCTTGACGGCATTTTGCGGGCGGTGCTTTTGGGGGATAACAGCTTTGCGGCGCTTGTGGATTTGGTTTTTCAGCTTGGCGTGCTGCCCTACGACGATTTACAGGATGTGGTGGACAGCTTTCTGGAGGAGTATTGGTCGCCGAGCCAGAGCGAGAGCATCGGCGGCGAGCTTGCGGATTTTATGCGGAAATTCTGTATAGATGCGCATGATTATGACGACAGCAACACCACTCTGGTTTATAGCGGCAAAAAGAAGGTGACCCCAACAACAGAAGCGTTCCAGCTACCCAGCCTTCTGGTGCAGACCTTCGGCGGCGACGCGGCAACCACGCGTAACATCAGTTGGTTCACCAAGGATACGGTCAAGGGAACGGATCTGCGCCTGACGGACGCGAAAACCGGCAAATCCGTTTTAGGGCGGGTAACGGTGCAAAAAAGCAGCGAGGCGGTTACAAAAACCTTCCCCGGCGCGGATCTGGGCACTTTCGGTCTTTTTGACGTGCCCAATCATCTTGTGCGCCACACGGTGCGGCTGAGCAACCTGATACCGGGCAAGACCTATCGCTTTCAGGTGGGGGATGCCGCCAAGGGCTGGTGGAGCGAGCAAGGCAGCATCCAGACCGCCGACGGCAGCAAGACAACCACTTTCCTGAGCTTTTCGGATCAGCAGGCGCAGATGGAAACGCAATACGCAAGAGCCTGGGGCAAGCTCAGCCGGGAAGCCCTGCGGCGTTATCCGCTGGCGGATTTTATCGTCAGCCCCGGCGACCAAGTGGATAGCGGCAC
>JAISQZ010000153.1 GCA_031273905.1 Oscillospiraceae bacterium
CTGGCGCATACGCCAGACGTTTGATGCCGAAAATCCTTTGATGTCAGGGCGTTCCGTTTGGATGAAGCGAGCGAAGTCCTCAACCACAGCCTTGCCCCAACCGCCGTGTTTCACCTTCTCGCTGACGTAGCCGCCGATATCCCAGTACATGGAGATGAGTTCTCGGTTGACGGCGCGGAAGGCGTTCTCGCGGGAGCGTTCGATGATAGATATGATTTCGCCATATTCGGCGTGATTTTTAGGTGTTAGTTCTTTACTCACAAATTTCAAACCGCCTTTCACATTATTTTTGGATGGAAGCGTTTGGTAGATTCTCGCACCAATGGTGCGAGAATTTACATCGGTATCAGTCAATCAACGAAGCCTGATACGCCGAGTCGACCGTTTCCAGTATCCTCGATTTCATGATGACGCTTCCGGCGTACATCTTGTACTCGACTCCGCTTGCTACCGCCATTTCACGAGCCGCCTCCGCTTTTGCGATGACCACGCTATCCTCAATTTTGTCGTCACCTTTGACTTCTATGAGTTCGTAGGTGCCGTCAGACATCTCCGCAAAAAAGTCTGGATAGTATTGGCGGATGCGCCGAGACTCCGGGTCGATGTAAATCATCTTGACCTTGGCGGTAGTAGCTGGTTTGCAGGAGCTTGAGCGCCTCAAGATTATCGCCCTCTATGTAGAGATTGCGGGTGGTTTCCCAATCCACACTCTCATCAGGCGCGGGGCGCAGCGTGCCGGCGGAGCGTTGCCTGTTCCATCTCATTGGGGGAAGAGGCAAAAATAATTAAAACATATGAATCCGTATTTGCCGAATGTTGCTAAATTAAAGTTCAATGCCTTCATGCATAGCGAACAAGTCTCTGTATCTTAGCAATTTTGGATTTTGAAATCCCATTTCGACCACCAATGCGACCTTTTCCAGCAAATCCACAGGCGGATTTGAAACGAAAGCTAACAGATTCAGGAAGCCTTGGAGGTTTGCGCGGTCAAATCCGCTGTGTGCATTCAGAAACTTTTTTAGGATATTATGCACTTGGTTTACAGGGTTCATTGGGTTATCCTTGTCTGGCAGTCCTTTCAGGTCTTTGGAGGCGTATGCAATGTTCACCAGTGAAAGATCACGAACCAGTTTTTTGTGCGCGTTGTCTTTGTCGTGGATTAAAGTCGAGCCAGGCGCAATATGACTCACGAACGTTTCTACCGTCTTTTTCTGCGATGGTTTGCCTGTGCCCTCGACCAGTAAAAGAGTGTTCTTTTTGTCGGTTGCAACACCGATACAAATTTGATTTCCGGAAAGCCCGCGCAGTTTTGTACCGTCTGCATTTCGCACAACACCTTCGGAACGAACACGATAAAACGTCTCATCCAGCCACACTTCATCCGACAGAACCACGCTATCCTGAACGTTTTCAAGGGTTAGGAAGAGTTTCCGGAGCCAGTATCTGGACGTTGTGAACGCATTTTTGTTGTTCCATGAATCCGCCGCAATGCTAACATGTCGAAACAAATTCAGGCAGTATTCCATCCACTCGCTGATTGAAATTCGATGTCCATCGAATATGGTGCCAGTTGTCGGCAAAAACGTTTTTCCGCAGATGCACATATACCGCTGGACGCCGCTGCCTGTTTGCCCGCTCCGCTTGAATTTTCCTGATGCGCAAAATGGGCATTTTGCCGGAATGAACGAGTTTATCATGTCGGCTTCGCCGCTCTCGCTGACCGTGCGGTGCCGCTGAGCATAGTGTGCGTCTTAATATTGCTTCAAAAAAGCCTGCGTTGCCGTCAATTCATCGCCCTCCCACGGTGTACTTTTGCGAGATTTTTCTCGTTTCATCCCATCTCCTCCTCTGTGATATCATTGTATCACAACGCAGAGAAAATAACAGCACTCGGCAAATACGGATTTTTTTCATAAATCCCCCCATGCCGGGGAAAAAAGCGCTGCTATTGATAAACAAGAACAAACATTAGATGCTAGATAAAAAACAATCTGCCGCTCAACGTCTAACATCTAATGTCAAAAATATGGGGTGGATAATCGGGCTCGAACCGACGACCTCCAGGGCCACAACCTGGCACTCTAACCAACTGAGCTATACCCACCATATGAGCAAAAACATTTTTATACAGTATAGCTGAAAGACAGCGCTTTGTCAAGTGGCAGATCTTTTGACTTTCCCCATTTTCACGTGCAGCTAATTCCCAGTCGCCCTTTTGCCCTGTTTGCATCCTCTGGCGCAAGTCCAATTCACAGATCCCTTGTGCATCCTTGCGCCTTTAGCGCTTTGGGTGAAGAGCCGAAAATTTGCACTTGCGCGGCGGAACCGCTTCTGTTATACTATTGTCTGTAAATCGTCTGTAATTTGCAAATTACTTGTAAAACGCTGCGCGTAGGGGGATCTCATGAAGCTTGGAATTGTCGGGCTGCCAAACGTTGGCAAAAGCACACTATTTAACGTTCTCACCAATGCCGGGGCGCAAAGCGCGAACTACGCCTTTTGCACCATTGAGCCAAATGTCGGCATGGCGGCAGTGCCGGATCCCCGCCTTGAGGCGCTCGCGGCGCTCTATCACCCGCTCAAGGTCACGCCCGCCGTAATCGAATTTGTTGATATCGCCGGTCTGGTGCGCGGCGCTTCCAAGGGGGAGGGTTTGGGCAACAAATTCCTTTCACACATCCGCGAGGTGGACGCGGTGATCCATGTGGTGCGTTGCTTTGAGGATGACGACATCCTGCATGTGGAAGGCGGCGCCGACCCCGCAAGGGACATTGAAATTATCAATCTGGAGTTAATCCTCTCTGATCTTGAACTGCTGGAACGGCGCATCCAGCGCAGCGGCAAGGCGCTCAAGGGCGACAGATCCGCCGCGAAGGAGCTTGCTCTTTGCGAACGCCTGCAAACGCACCTGGAAGCCGGGCGACCCGCCCGGACAATGGAGCGTACACAGGACGAAGCCGCAGTGCTGGCGGAAATCGCCCTGCTGACGGAGAAGCCCGTGATTTACGTCTGCAACTTCAGCGAAGCGGATTTTGCCGCACATAAGGGCGCGATTGAGCGGCATCCGGCATACCGGATAGTGGAAGCGATCGCCGCGCGGGAGTGCGCTGCCGCACTGCCCATTTGCGCGGAGCTGGAAGCGCAGACGGCGGAGCTTTTGCCGGAGGAGCGCGGGGAATTTTTAGCGGAGCTTGGCGTGGAAAACGGCGGACTGGAGCTTTTGGTGCAGCGCAGCTATGCCTTGCTTGGATTGATCTCTTTCCTGACGGCGGGAACGCCGGAGGTTCGGGCGTGGACGATCCGCAAGGGAACGAAAGCGCCGCAGGCGGCGGGAAAAATCCACAGTGATTTTGAGCGCGGGTTCATCCGCGCGGAGGTGATTGCTTTCCAGGATCTTATCAATTGCGGTTCCCTTGCGGCGGCAAAGGAAAAGGGGCTTGTGCGCAGCGAGGGCAAGGAATATGTGATGCATGACGGCGACGTGACGCTTTTTCGCTTCAATGTGTAAGATTTATTCCTGTTTTCGCAAAATAGCAGTTGCTTTTTTCGCAGATTGTGCTATACTATCCATTGCGTTTGTGCTACTTTTTTAGCTGGGGATGTTTTTATGCAGTCAACCGAACAATGGTCGCAAAAAGCGGTGCTTCTGCGCCGTGCAGGCGCGTTGCTGCTTTCTCTTTTTGCCCTGTTGTTTTGTATGCTGCCGGCAGCCGCCAAATCAAGCAAAAAAAAGTTGCCGCTGATCATCGTCAACGGCATGGGAGAATCTCCGCTGCTGCTCAACCAAGGGATGCCGGAGGAGGAGATCGCTTTTCCGCCTTCGCAGGAAAAAATCCTGCAAGCGGTGGGCGAAGCGGCGCCGTACCTCCTTACGGAAGCCGCGGCGGGTGATGTTGTCGGTTTTGCGGAAAAGGTCGGTCCGATTGCGCGGGCACTGTTTGAAGACATCACTTTCGACCCGGATGGCACACCTAGGCACGAGATCGGGCAGCTCAAGTTCCCGGATTCTTATGCCGAGGATAAAACCGGGAAAATCGACACCCTGACGCACGGCGGTCTGGCGCGGCGCTACGGCGCGGATAGCGCTTATCAATTTGTGCACGACTGGCGCAAACCCGCGCGGGAGGAAGCCGCAAATTTGCACGCAATGATCCAGCGCGTTTTGGAAGAGCAGGGCGCACAAAAGGTGAAAATCGTGGCGGTAAGTATGGGCGGAGCCGTATTGACCGCCTATTTGGCGCAATACGGGCACGCGCAAATTGACCAGGTGATTATGATGTCAACCGTGTTTCGCGGATTGCCGGTGGTCGGCGATCTATTCAACGGCAGGCTGACGCTGGAAAGCCGCGCGTTGATCCGGTATATTGGGCAGGCAATGGAGGGCAGCGATCCTTGGGGGGCGCTCCTCACCGGATTGCTGGGCGCGTTCGAAAAAACCGGTCTGCTGGATTGGGTTTTGGCAAACGCCGAAGCTCTTGCCGCCGCGATGATGCCCGTACTCAATGAAAAATTTCTCGTGCCGGTCTTCGGGCAGTTGCCCGGCTTTTGGGAACTGGTGCCGGAAGGCGATTACGAAAGCGCGAAAGCTTCCCTGCTGGATCCCGTAATCCACAAGGATCTGATTGCGATCAATGACGATTTTCGCTACAATGTTTTTGATCGAGTGCCGCAGTTGATTCAAGCGGCGCGTCAAGACGGCGTGCGCGTCTATATCCTCTCAAACTATAACCTTTCCTCCATCCCCGTGGGCAGCCACGCCCTGCTGCAAAGTGACGATGGGCTTGCCACCGTCGGCACCAGCGGCGGCGCATTCTGCGCCCCGCTTGATGAAACCTTGGGTGAGGGCTATGTGCAAAAAATAGCGGACGGTCACAATCACCTTTCCCCGGATGGGATCATTGATGCCTCCACCTGCCTGCTTCCGGAGCAAACTTGGTTCACCAAAGATCTGCATCACGTCTCCTTTACCGGCGAGGATTGCCTTGCTTTTTTGCTCTGGCTGCTGGAAACCCCCGGCGAATGCACTGTGCGCAGCAACCTGAAGTACCCGCAGTTCATGGAGTATCTGCCTGAAAGCGATGGGCTTCGTCCCTTGGGCGGCGGGGAAACGTTGCACAGCGCTAGCGAAACGCTACGCGCTGCTTCGCCAGCACAGATGCCTGTTCCTTTTTTCCCCGCAACGGGGGATTACCGTTTCTTTCTGCCGATTCTTTTGCTCTTTGTCGGCGCTTTCCTCTGCTTTTTTGTTTTCTTGCGCAGGGAAAGGGTCAAACGATGACGCACAGACACAACCGTGCGCCCGCACTGCAATTTTTTATCCCATGTTCGCCCGGTTGCATTGCTTCCTTCCCAATGGTCCGTTAGCTCAGTTGGTTAGAGCCCCCGACTCATAATCGGGTTGTCCTGGGTTCAAGTCCCCGACGGACCACCATAATGCGCCAAGCCGAACCAGAAAGCCATAATTTATGTGACTTCTGCGTTCATTGTGCTTTCGGTGCAACTATGAAAAAGCAACAGCCCCTGGCTGGTGTAAAAACCAGCCCGGGGCTGTTGTTTGTGTTTACCCTCCGACCATGCATCACAAGCGCGACCGGGGGTTTTTCATTTTTATTCGCCCTCTTCCGGCGCGGCTCCCACCAGCCTGGGCTTCTTCTCCCAAAGCTTCTTTACGACCGCAATGGCTTCATCTACCCGCGGAC